>JBCDIP010000505.1:0-3223 GCA_038748855.1 Pseudomonadota bacterium | reverse complement strand
TTTGATACTGGAACCTGGAACGGTGTGACCGAGGCCATCTACAACGCCTCTGGCACCGAAGCCCTCTGGCTCATCGTCTCCATCATCCTGTGCATCTTCGCACTTTGGATGGGACACCGCCACGAAGGCGATTCCTATGATCGGGCGGAAAACAACAAGTAACGCTCATCCCCCGATTGAACGCTAACAAGACCGCCGGAGCATACTGCTCCGGCGGTTTTTTCTTGCGAACCGATGAAGCCAGCCATTGACGCCAACCCTTGGCGGATTATTCTGAGATGAGGCGAATTGGTATGCTATTGGTTCAAATTGGACCCAATAGAATTCGAGTGCAGGGAACAGACTTTGTTGTTTGGAGGTAAATCATGACAAAACGCGTTGCCGTCGTTGGCGCAGGCCCGTCCGGGCTGGCACAGCTTAGGGCTTTTCAATCAGCTGCCAAAAAGGGCGAGGACATTCCGGAAGTCGTCTGCTTTGAAAAGCAGGACGATTGGGGTGGTCTGTGGAACTACACCTGGCGCACCGGCACCGACGAGTATGGCGAGCCGGTTCACGGCAGCATGTACCGCTACCTCTGGTCAAACGGCCCCAAAGAAGGGCTCGAATTCGCCGACTATACGTTTGAAGAGCATTTCGGCCGTCCCATCGCATCCTATCCGCCGCGCGCCGTGTTGTTCGACTATATCAAGGGCCGCGTAGAAAAGGCGGACGTGCGCAAGTGGATCCGCTTCCGCACCCCCGTGCGCCACGTGACCTATGATGATGCCTCCGGCATGTTCACCGTCACCGTGCATGACCTGGTGAACGACAAGGAATACTCAGAAGAGTTCGACCATGTGGTGGTGGCGTCCGGCCACTTCTCGACCCCCAACATTCCGCAGTTTGAGGGCTTTGACACCTTCAATGGCCGTGTCCTGCACGCCCATGACTTCCGCGATGCCCTTGAGTTCAAGGACAAAGACATCCTGCTCATCGGCACCAGCTATTCGGCCGAAGACATCGGCTCGCAGTGCTGGAAGTATGGCTGCAAGTCGGTCACCGTCTCCCACCGCACGGCGCCCATGGGCTATAACTGGCCGGACAACTGGAAGGAAGTGCCCCTGCTCACCAAGGTGGAGAAGAACACCTGCACCTTCAAAGACGGCAGCACGGCGGATGTGGATGCCATCATCCTGTGTACCGGCTATCTGCACCACTTCCCGTTCATGGAAGAAAGCTTGAAATTGCGCACGGCCAACCGCCTGGCCTCTGCCGATCTCTACAAAGGCGTTGTCTTCGTCGACAATCCCAAGCTCTTCTATCTGGGCATGCAGGACCAGTGGTACACGTTCAACATGTTCGATGCACAAGCCTGGTATGCCCGTGACGTGATGATGGGCAAGATCGATGTACCGGACCACGAGGCCCGTGCCAAAGACGTTGAGGACCGGGTCGCGTCCGAAGATGCCATTGAGGACGATTATGGCTGCATCGAGTATCAGGGCGCATATACGGGCGAGCTGATTGCCGAGACCGACTATCCGAGCTTCGACATTGCCGGCGCCAACGAAGCCTTCTTCCAGTGGAAGAAGCACAAGAAGCAGAACATCATGACGTTCCGCGACAATGGCTACAAGTCGGTCATGACCGGCACCATGGCCCCCGTCCACCACACCGTGTGGAAAGACGCTCTGGACGATAGTTTAGAGAGCTATCTGGCCAAAGAGTAACAGCGATAGGCCCGCGGGAGCTTCTTCTGCGGGCCCGTCAATTCGGCCGCTAGCGGCTGCAGGCCATCAGTTCCACCCGCTCCACCAAGATGCAGGCGCCCATCTGCCGGCGCACCTGTTCGGCCCGTTCCGGGGTGGCATCGAACTGAACTTCCACAACCATGCTCTCGCCGGACCAGCTCTTGCCCGAGCGCACGGAGTGTGGCGTGATCTCCAGCTTTTGCAGCGGGTTCAGGACACGCAGCAAAGCTTCCGCGCTGTGGTCAGCGACCACCTCAACGGCATAGGTTGAACATTCAGGTTGGGGTAACGGGTTGGTTTCTAACGCGGTTTCAGCCGCAAATTGAGCAGTCATGGCTCACACTCTTCTTTTGAGGATTTGGAAAACGAACAAGCTTCTCCCGGCCAAACGCATCGGCCGGGCGCGTAATTCGCACCCTCAAAAGAGTTTCGATGTGAACCACAGATCTCATAATGCGAAGGAGTATACCCCACAAATCGTTAGGTCAACGTTACTTTTCACAAGTCCGCAGTGTGGAACATGACTTGCCACCGGAAAGGCCCGGCCTTATCGTTTGCTGCCTTCATGAAGGAGACAGGATGACAGCGCAGCCTCAAAGCCCAAATCCGGCCAGTTGGCCCGAGGTGGCACTGCGCCCGGCCGAGCAGGTTATGCGCCTTGAGCGCATGGGATCCTTCTTCGCCAGCCGTTTAAGCTTCATGCGGGCGCTGACCCGCATTATGGCGCGGGACGCCTGGCAGTTCGATTGCCCGGTCAGCGCGCTTGACGATGAAGGCTACGGCCACATGGTGCTGCGCGCCAGAGCGCCGGATGCGGTGTTCTCCCTGGTCATCGTTACTGAACATCTTGAACCTGAAGAGCGCACCGACCGGGTGATCGCCGAAAAGTGGGACGCCAGCTTCGCACTCATAGATGGCGAGGCCACCAATGACGATATAGAGCGGCTGAAGACCAACATCCCCTACCAGGAGGCGGGCCGCTACACCGCCCGCGAGCTCGTGCTTTCGCGCGCCAACAAGTCCATGCGCCTCTTCCACTACGTGGTGTCAGAGCTCGCCGAGGGGCGCCAGCCTGATCTGGCCGAGCTGATGGCCACCGGATACCTGATGCGCACCACGGCGGTTTACGGCAACGGCAAGTTCGGTTTGGCCGACTTCCCGAAAGCCAGCGCCCACTCCGCCCTTGCCGGGGCATTCCGCGCCGAAATGCTGACAGTCTATCTTATCCGCCAGTTCTCGTTCCTGTTGGTGAACCATGTGGCCAAAGCCAAGGGCGGCGATCAGACGGTGAGCCTGTCAGCTGAGCATTGCCGCGCTTTGGGCATCGGGAACTCCACGGGCCTCGGCATGGCGCCGTTTCTGATCAAGCATCCGATCTTGATCCACTGCTGGGTGCACGCCCGCGAAACCGCGCTGGCGAGGGTTCGGGCCGTCGAGCGCGCCGAACCATCCGAGCTTGAGCAGTTCTCCGCTCTGCTCCGCCGCGCCAAGGC
>JBCDIP010000504.1:0-3232 GCA_038748855.1 Pseudomonadota bacterium | reverse complement strand
GCTGGCGATTCTCTGGGCATGGTGATGCACGGCTTTGAATCCACAGTGCCGGTGCCGCTCGATCTGATGATTATGCACGGCAAAGCGGTTGTGCGCGGCGCAAAACGGGCTCTTGTGGTGGTGGACATGCCGTTCGGCTCTTATGAAGAAAGCCCGCCTGTGGCCTTTCGCAACGCGGCCAGGATCATGAAGGAAACCGACTGTGGCGCGGTGAAGCTTGAGGGCGGCAAGCATATGGCCGAAACCATCAACTATTTGTCCCTGCGCGGGATCCCGGTGATGGCCCATATCGGCCTCACTCCGCAGTCCATCAACACCATTGGCGGGTTTAAGACCCAAGGGCGCAGCAAAGACCAATGGGCGGCCATCGAAGAAGATGCCCAGGCGGTGGCGGAGGCCGGCGCGTTTGCGTTGGTGCTGGAGGCCATGGCAGAGCCCCTGGCCGCCCGCATCACCAAGGCGGTGCCCATTCCCACCATCGGCATCGGAGCGTCTGCTGAGTGTGATGGCCAGATCCTGGTGATGGAGGATATGATGGGGCTGTCCCCGCGCGTACCGAAGTTCGTCAAAGAGTTCGGCAAGGTGGGAGAGGCGATCGAAGGGGCCATCAAATCTTACGCTGAGGAGGTGCGCGCGCGTTCCTTCCCTGCGCCTGAGAACACGTACAGTGTAAAGGAGTAGGCCATGAATATTGGAGCTGCGGCCAAGGCCAGTGGTCTGCCGGCCAAAACCATACGTTACTATGAAGATATCGGCCTGATCACGCCTGACCGCAAAGCCAATGCGTACCGTGATTACTCCGATGACCACGTACACAAGCTGCGCTTCATCCAACGGGCGCGCTCTTTGGGGTTCTCAGTGGAAGACTGCCGCCAGCTTCTCTCGCTTTATGAAGACACCGGACGCGCCAGTTCCGATGTGAAGCTCCTTGCCCAGGAGCACCTGAGCGAGATCGAACGCAAGATTACTGAGCTCACCAGCATGCATGATGTGCTGAACCACTTGGTGAAGGCCTGCCGTGGAGACAACAGGCCAGATTGCCCGATCATTGACCGGCTCGCGAAATAGGACTGCCCTGCCCATGACGTTGTCACGATTGCCTCTCCTCGCTCTTTGCTTTGCCCTTTTGGGCACCAGCGCCCTCTGGGCCCATAGCGGGGCCACAGGCATCGTCAAAGAGCGCATGGACGCTATGAAGGACATTGGCAGAGCGATGAGATCGCTGGATGCCATGGCCAAAGGCAAAGTCTCTTACTCCGAGGCAAGTGTGAGCGCCGCCTCACGCACGATCAAAGACCACGCCGCTGCGTTCGACCGGCTTTTTCCAGACACCAAAGCCAGCCGGAAAAGCCATGTGACCGAGGCCGCCCCTGCCATTTGGGCCGACAAGCCGGCCTTCTTGGCGTTGGCCCAAGAAATGGCGGACGCGGCCCACGGATTGGAAGCGGTGTCAGAGCGCAATCAGCTGCCGGAACGCCTGAAAGCCCTGGGCGCCACCTGCAAAGGGTGTCATGAGAAATTCAGGGTCAAGAAGAACTAGTGCTATGCCCAATCTCACCCGACGGCAGTTCACATCCTGTTTGGCCGCAACGCCGCTAGCCTTTGCCGGCCCTGGGCTCAGCTTTGCAGACGATGGATTTGTGACGCTCACGGCCAGACCCACCAACGCGCAGCTTCTTGCCCCGGGCGAGAAGACCACTCACGTGTGGGCCTACGGCCAAAGCGTCCCCGGTCCGGTCTTACGTGTGCGCCAGGGCGAGCGCCTTAAGGTGCGCTTCGTCAACGATCTGCCCATGCCCTCTACGATCCATTGGCACGGCATCCGGATTGAGAACGCCATGGACGGGGTCGCGGGCCTCACACAACAGCCGGTGCCGCCGGGTGAGAGTTTCGATTATGCGTTCACGGCACCTGATGCAGGCACCTATTGGTATCACCCCCATTTCCGCACTTTTGAGCAGCTTGCGCGCGGGCTTTACGGCGTGCTGATAGTCGAAGAGCCGGCTCCTCCGGGTTTTGATGCCGATTTACCGCTCGCAATCGACGATTGGCGGCTTACGGAAGACGGGGCCATCCATGAGGCTTCCCTTGGCGCCATGATGGACAAAAGCCATGCCGGGCGACTGGGCAATTGGATAACGGTCAACGGTGCCTCGGGCCCCACTCTGAAGCTCCCCACCAACGGGATGGTGCGGCTGCGGCTGGTAAACACATCCAACGCCAGGGTGCTTCGCCTGAAGATTGGACCGTTGGCAGCCAAAGTGATCGCATTGGACGGCCAGCCTTTGGCAGAGCCACAGGAAGGTGTTGATGTCCTCACGCTGGCTCCGGCGCAACGGGCGGATATTGCTCTGCGCGCTCCGGGAGAACCGGACAGCAAAAGGGAACTGCTGGCCTTGGCTGGAGGAGACCAGGAGATCTCCATTGCGACCTTGCAAACGAGCGGGCCGGCCGTTAACCCCCGGCCCATGCCTCAATTGTCAGCAAACCCGATCCCTCGGCTCTCCCAGTTTCAGGACGCTCTTCGAGTGGACCTCCGCATGGCGGGCGGTGCGATGGGCACCATGAGCGAAGCCACTTATAAAGGCCAAGTTCTGACCATCCGCGAGCTGGTGCGCGCCGGTCAGGCCTGGTCATTCAACGGGATTTCCGGACGCACGGAAGACCCTCTCTTCAAGGCCCGGCGGGGACAGACGGTCCTGGTCAGCATGGTCAACGACACATCCTGGCCCCACGCTATGCACTTCCACGGCCACCACGTGCAGGTGATCGAAAAGAACGGCCAAAAGGTCCAGAACGCGCCCTGGCGTGATACGGTGCTCATGGAGCGCCAAGATGCCGTGAAGGTGGCTTTCCCGGCAGAGAATGTTGGCAAATGGATGATCCATTGTCATATGCTTGAGCACCAGGCTGCCGGCATGGCCACGTGGTTTGCCGTCGTCTAACCGGCCGCCCGCACACTCTAATGCGGAGACGCACAGGAGAGGGGTTGGACCATGAGCTCTTACGCGGAAACTGCAGGCGGTTCTCTGACCGGCGATAGCGCAGAACGCACCGAAACGATCGAGACAAACCGGTTCGCAGCAAAGGCGCTGGAAGATCACAAGCGCGAAGGTCTGTATCTGGCGGTCCGCGCGCGCTGGGTTGCGCTTGCGGTGATCGGCGTGATGTTGCCGTTTCTGAACCCAAATCCAGAAGTGATCTACTATCAGGTCCTGCTGGCGCTGTTTGC
>JBCDIP010000503.1:0-3238 GCA_038748855.1 Pseudomonadota bacterium | reverse complement strand
CGGCGGCAACCGCATCTGCGGTGATATCATCGTGGGTGGGACCGATCCCGCCAGTTGTGAGCACATAGTCGTAGCGCGTGCGCATGGCGTTCAACGCGGCGACGATCTCTTCCTGTATATCCGGCACCACGCGGGCTTCTCGCACCTCCACAGCCATTGCATTGAGGTACTCTGCGATATATCCAAGGTTCTTATCTTTGGTGCGGCCAGACAGCAACTCATCGCCGATGAGGAGAACTGCTGCGGTCACCGTATCTTTTTGACTGACACCCATGGCGCGCGAGTTTACGCAAACCCGGATGCGAACGGTAGACAATTGCGGAGGTTATTCCCCATGAAATTTCCCGCAAAGCTGGTCAAAGGGCGGCTTTTGAAGCGTTACAAGCGGTTTTTGGCCGATATTGAGCTGGAATCTGGTGAGATGGTGACGGCTCATTGCGCAAATCCCGGCTCGATGCTGGGGCTGAAGGAGCCCGGCATAACAGTCTGGCTCTCGCCGGCCCAGAATCCCGACCGCAAGCTGAAATGGGACTGGCAGCTGAGCGAAGTTGAGATCCACGGCAACAGGGCGCTCGTGGGTATCAACACCAACCATCCGAACGCCATTGTGGCAGACGCCATAGAAGCCGGTCAGGTGAGCGAACTTACCGGCTATGGCGGCGTGCGCCGGGAGGTGAAGTATGGGAAAAACAGCCGCATCGATATCCTTCTGGAGGAAGAAGGCAAGGCGCCTTGCTATGTGGAGGTGAAGAACGTTCACCTGCTGCGCGACAAGGGCAAAGCAGAATTTCCCGACAGCGTGACCGCTCGCGGGGCCAAACATCTGGGCGAACTCGCCGATATGGTGGCCGAAGGGCACCGCGCCGTGATGTTCTATCTTGTGCAGCGCGACGATGCAGACCATATGGAGCTGGCAGACGATATTGACCCGGCTTACGCTGAGGCCTTTACCAAAGCGCATAAAGCTGGTGTTGAGGCGGTGGCCTATTGTTGTAAACTAGGCGTAGACGGGATCGAGCTGGACCGGCGTATTGAGTTCATCGCTCCTTAGGCACTTGAAGGGATTGCGGCGCTAATCGATGACCTACATTGATGCAACAAAGGCCCCAGCGGCCAACACAGGACAAATCAAGTTGCACGGCCCAGAAGCGTTTGCGGCCATGCACAAGGCAGGACAGCTGGCCGCGGAGGCTCTGGATGTGCTGACGCCCATGGTTGAGCCGGGCGTCACCACCGAAGAGCTGGACCGGGTGGCGCTGGAGTTTGCCCGCGACAACAACGCGGTGCCGGCGCCCTTGAACTATCGCGGGTTTCCAAAATCCATCTGCACCTCCATCAACCACGTGGTCTGCCACGGCATTCCCGGCGACCGGCCGCTGAAAGACGGCGACATCGTCAACATCGACATCACCCTGATTGTGGACGGCTGGCACGGCGACACCAGCCGGATGTTCAATGTGGGCGATGTGTCCCGCAAGGCGGCTCGCCTCGTGCAGGTGACCTACGACGCTTTGATGATCGGTGTGGACCAAGTGAAGGCCGGCAACACCACCGGCGACATCGGCTATGCCATCCAGCGCTTTGCGGAAAAGGAACGCTGCTCGGTGGTGCGCGATTTTTGCGGGCATGGCCTTGGCCGGGTGTTCCATGATGTGCCCAACATCCTGCACTATGGCCGCCCTGGCGAAGGGGTGAAGCTGAAGGCTGGCATGCTGTTCACCGTGGAGCCCATGATCAACCTGGGCCGCCCGCACGTGAAGATCTTGGGCGATGGCTGGACGGCCGTGACGCGCGACCGGTCTTTGTCGGCCCAGTTTGAGCACACCGTGGGTGTGACGGAAGATGGCTGTGAAATCTTCACCGCCTCGCCTGCCGGACTGCATCATCCGCCTTTCGAAGAGTAGACAACGGGAGAATCTTGGGGGGTCCATCGTTGTGAGCAACGCCGGTTTTGAGGACGGCCCGGCAAAGCCTGACCATGCCGTCCACCGAGAGCGGTTGCGTGCACGCTTCCGTAAGGGTGGCGCAGAAGGGCTGGCTGATTACGAGCTCCTGGAAATGGCCCTGTTCGGCGCCCTGCCCCGGCGGGATACGAAGCCTCTGGCGAAAGCGCTTATCGCCAAGTTCGGCTCGTTCGCTGAGGTGATCAGCGCCAGCCGCCCGCGGCTGCTGGAAGTGAAAGGCGTCGGTGACCGTGTGGTGGACGACTTAAAGGTCATCCAGGCCGCAGCCGTCACCCTCACCCAGCAACGGGTGCTTCAAAAGCACGCTTTGAGCTCATGGTCGGCGGTGCTGGATTACTGCCGCAGCTCCATGGCCTATGAAGAGGTGGAGCAGTTCCGCGTCCTCTTTCTAGACCGCAAGAACATGCTGATTGCCGATGAGGTACAGCAGGAAGGCACCGTGGACCACACCCCCGTCTACCCGCGCCAAGTGGTCAAGCGGGCGCTGGAGATCTCTGCTTCCGGCATCATTCTGGTGCACAATCATCCTTCAGGCGATCCAACGCCGTCCAAGGCCGATATCGATATGACCAGGCGGATCATTGAGGCAGCCGAAAAGCTGGGAATTACCGTACATGACCACATCATCGTAGCGCGCGACGGGCATGCAAGCTTCAGAGGGTTGCAGTTGATCTAGGCGTCGTCGGCCCCGCCGAAAATGCGTTGCATCTCGCGCTCTATTGCCTCCGGATCAGTCTTCCAAGCCTGGATGATGTGCGCGGGGTGAAGCCGCGCATTAAGGCACCTGAGATGAGCCGATTTCCTGATCGTCATGGGCTCGTCCGCTCCGATATCAACGGTCATGCTGAAGCTGCCATACTCTTCCTCGCCCATGGGCAGGTTGCAGAACGCGCACGGTGAGTTGTCGTAGTATGGCTTTTTCTTCTTGCCCTTTTTCGGTTTGATCTCCGGGTTGAGCCGGTCGATCAGGCCCGTCATGGCGAGATTGAACGATGCGGTGTCGTCCGCCTCAGCCCAAACGTCTGAAAGCTCACTGGCTGAGATGACCATAGAGACATGTTCGCGGGCGAGTTCTAAGAGTTCTTCGTCCGGGACACCAAGAGGTTTCAACGTTTTTGCCAGATCATCCGGCATATCCTCAGCCGGCCGGCCCAGCATGGCGGCCACGCATTCGGCTGCCGCGATCATCTTGCTCGCCTCGTCCGCATCGATATCGCCGCCTGGTGCTGCCGAAAACGCTTCCAGAAGGCTGTCTGCATCGGTGACCGTACCGG
>JBCDIP010000502.1:0-3247 GCA_038748855.1 Pseudomonadota bacterium | reverse complement strand
CGAGCGAGAGGTCCAGCCGGTCGGCTTCTTCGGCATCTATGTTGAGACCCAGATTGCCATCCCGCGCCTCCAGGGTGAGCGCCAGAGTGCGCTCTACCAATTCCTCCATCACCCTGGCCTTCTGGCCGACCTCATAGCGTGGATGGAGCGCGGAGAGTTTGATCGAGATGCCCGGATTGTCTCTCGGACTGGGCGCGTTGGCTTGTTCACTGAGGGTTCTGATGGAGGCCTGGTAGGCCTCATAGAAGGCTCGTGCGTCGCGCGCGGTGAGGGCGGCCTCGCCCAGCATGTCGTAAGAATAGGTGTATCCCTTCTCTTCCATGGCCGCGCCGCGGGCCATGGCGTCCTCAATGGTCTCGCCGAGAACGAACTGCCCGCCGAGCACGCTCATGGCCTGGCGCACGGCCACACGGATCACCGGCTCTCCGACGCGCTTGATCAGGCCTTGCAGGATCCCCGCCATTCCGTCGGAGGCATCGTTCAAAACCTTGCCGGTGAGCAGCAGCGCCCAGGTGGACGCGTTAACGAGCGAAGAGCTGGATTGGCCCAGATGCCGGCCCCAGGCGGCCGGCGCGATCTTATCTTCGATCAACTCATCGATGGTTTCCGCATCGGGTACACGCAGCAGGGCTTCGGCCAGGCACATGAGCGCGATGCCCTCTTTGGTGGAGAGGCCATATTCGGCCAAAAAGCTCTCCATCATGCCGGGCTCGTCATTCTCCCGGATGCCCAGCACCAAGGATGTGGCCCGTTCGGAGATGCGCTGGCGCTGATGCGCTGTGAGGGGAGAGGCGGCCTGGAGATTGCGTAACGCCTGGGCCTCGTCCATGAGGCAAGCGGACCGAATGTCCCGTCTGATCGTAGCGAGGGCGCTCATGTGCCGAAATCCTCCGTAAGGTTGCTGACGATCAGTCTACCATTGTTTGCGGGGTCATTCTGACTTATCAACGTGGATCTCATGTCATTATGTTCCGAAAAACTGATGGATTTACGTTGATATGGACTTTGAAGCTTCCACATCAAGTCAACTTGACCGATACGAACTGGCCATTCTTGATATCTTGTCCACCGATGGCCGGTTGCCGATCACGGAGTTGGCGGCGCGCGTTGGCTTGTCCAAAACCCCTTGTGCGGTGCGGTTTAAACGGCTCTGCGATCTGGGCTACATCAAGGGCTTTCGCGCCGTGTTGGACCCTCAGCTTTTGAACCGGGAGCATGTGGCGTTTACGGAGGTGAAGCTCTCAGACACGCGCGAGAGCGCACTGGGGGCGTTCAACGATGCGGTTGCGGCCATACCGGAGGTGGAGCAATGTCACATGATTGCCGGATCGTTCGATTACCTCTTGAAGGTTCGCACAGCGGACATCCGGACGTACCGGCGGATTTTGGGCGAAACCATCTCAGCCCTTCCGTTCGTTGCGAACACGTCGACCCATGTGGCGATGCAGTCTGTGAAGGATGTTGAGTTTTAAGTTTGAGGAAAGGACCCGTTCTCTATGACCCCCACCCCTTATCTCTTTTTCGACGGCAACTGCCGCGAAGCGCTGACCGCTTATGCGGAGGTGTTTGGCGGGAAGATTGAGATGATGATGACGTATGGCGACATGCCGCCGGGTGAGATGGACATTCCGGAAGAGCGCAAGGATTGGATCGCGCATGGCGCCGTGGAGTTCGACGGCGGCTTGTTGATGGCGTCGGATGATCCCTCAGATGAGTTCCAGCCCATGAAGGGCTCTTCGGTGCATATGGATTTGCCGACGGTTGCGGCAGGGAAGGCCGCGTTCGATGCGCTGGCGGAGGGCGGCGAGGTTGGCATGCCCTACCAGAAGACGTTCTGGACGCCCGGGTTTGGCGTCCTGGTGGACAGGTTCGGGATCCGCTGGATGATCTCCACCTCTGAGCCTTTGGGGTGAATTGGTAGCGGAGGAGGGACTTGAACCCCCGACACGCGGATTATGATTCCGCTGCTCTAACCAGCTGAGCTACTCCGCCGCCCAATGAGATGCCGGCGCGCAAAACTTTGCGCCGCGCGGGGCGCATATAGGGTTTGCCGTGACCAAAAGTCAAGCAAATGAAGGCTGTATTTTACCCTCTTCTGAGCGGCTCGCCGGCATGACACTCTCCGCGCTGGCAATCCAGCCGCCGCCCAGCACCCGTGCGCCTGGGCCCTCGCCTTCATAAAGCACGCACGCCTGTCCCGGGGAAACCCCGTGGTCGCCATCATTCAGGATGATTTTTGGCGTCTCCGCGCCACTGATGAGCCGAGCAGGCGCTGCTGGGCGGGTTGAGCGTACTTTGGCATAAACCTCCGTGCCAGCCTCCGGGGCTGCACCGCCCAGCCAGTTGAGCTCGCGCAAGGTGAGCTCGCGGGTGAACAGCGCCTCTTTGGGGCCCACAACAACGCGCTTATGCGCGGCATCGATTTTGATCACATAGATCGGCTCGCCCACAGTCACGCCCAAACCCCGGCGCTGGCCGATGGTGAAGTTGATGATGCCGTCATGCTGACCGAGCACGCGGCCGTCCAGGTGCACGATTTCGCCGGGATCATGAGCCTCGGGCCTGAGCTTGGCGATCACTTGAGCATAGTCCCCGTTGGGCACAAAGCAGATGTCCTGGCTGTCGGGCTTGGCGGCAACGCTGAGGCCATATTTCTCCGCCAGGGCGCGCACGTCGGCTTTCTTCATGTGCCCCAGCGGAAAGCGCAGGTAATCCAACTGATCCTGTGTGGTGGCAAAGAGGAAATAGCTTTGATCGCGCGCCATGTCGGCCGGCACATGCATGGAGCGATGGGCGCTGCCATCCTGGGGCGAGCGGCTTTCCACATAGTGCCCGGTGGCCAGGCAATCGGCGCCCAACTCGCGGGCCGTGGATAGGAGATCGTGGAACTTGACGCCCTGGTTGCAGCGCACGCACGGGATCGGCGTCTCGCCGCGCAAATAGCTGTCGGCGAAATCGTCAATCACCGATTGGCGAAAACGATTTTCATAATCAAGCACGTAGTGGTGAATGCCCAGATCGCCGGCCACGCGGCGTGCATCATGAATATCCTGGCCTGCGCAGCAGGAGCGCGCTTTGGCCACGGCGGCGCCGTGGTCGTAGAGCTGCAGAGTGACGCCAATCACCTCATAGCCCTGTTCATGCAGCAGGGCGGCCACGACGGAGGAATCCACGCCGCCCGACATGGCCACCACCACCCGGGTTTGGGCGGGGGCTTTGGCAAAACCCAAACTGTTCAACGTGGCGG
>JBCDIP010000501.1:0-3268 GCA_038748855.1 Pseudomonadota bacterium | reverse complement strand
TGAGCCTACATGCAGATTTATCTTCCCATAGCCGAGCAGTCTATGAACGTCTTTCTCGTTCTGGGCATGGGAGGGATTGTGGGCTTCCTGTCCGGCATGTTTGGTGTCGGCGGCGGCTTTCTGATGACCCCGCTGCTGATCTTCACAGGCATCCCGCCGGCCGTGGCCGTTGCCACTGAGGCAAACCAGATCGTGGCCTCCTCCGTCTCCGGCTCCATTGCGCAATGGCGACGAAAGAATGTGGATGTGAAAATGGGCCTGGTGCTGCTGGCCGGCGGCGTGGTGGGCTCGTTTATAGGCGTGGCGCTGGTGAAGGTCCTGCGCCAGATGGGCCAGGTGGATCTGGTCATTTCGCTCAGCTACGTGTTCTTTCTCGGCTTTATTGGCACATTGATGCTGCTGGAGTCGGTGCGCACCTACTATAAGACCAAATCCGGCAACGCCCCACCAGCCCGTCGGCCGGGCCAGCACAACTGGATTCATAAGCTTCCCTTCAAGATGCGCTTCAAGCGCTCCAAGCTTTATATCAGCGCCATCCCGCCTATTCTGGTTGGCCTTCTTGTGGGGTTGCTGGCCGCAATCATGGGCGTAGGCGGCGGCTTCATCATGGTGCCGGCCATGATCTACCTCTTGCGCATGCCCACCAGCGTTGTGGTGGGCACCTCACTGTTTCAGATCGTGTTCGTCACCTCACTCGTGACCGTACTGCATTCGGTGCAAAACCAGACGGTTGATGTGGTTCTGGCCCTCATGCTCATGGCCGGGGGCGTGATCGGGGCACAGTTCGGTGCCATCGCCGGACAGAAACTCAAGGGGGAGCAACTGCGCGCCCTGCTTGCGCTCATGGTCCTCGGCATGTGCTTCAAGCTCGGCTTGGATCTGGTGCTTGAGCCCGCCGAACTCTACTCCCTGGCACCAGCGCTGGAGGCTCACTGATGATCCGTAAGCTCGCTCTCTCGCTCTTCCTGCTCCTGGCCTCTGCCGCCCTGGTGCTGCCCGCCCCTGAAACTCGTGCTGAAGGCGTTGAAGCAGACTTGGCCACCCATCATGTGGCGGTGAAGACCGACTTTGCCGGCGTCAAAGTCCTCCTCTTCGGCGCCATCGTCAATCAGGGCGATATCGACAACCTGGCGCTGCTGGACATGATCATCGTGGTGCGCGGGCCTGAGCGGGAAATGCGCATTCGCAAGAAGGAGCGCATTGCCGGCCTCTGGGTAAACCGTCAGAGCGCAACCTTCGACTCCGTTCCGGGCTACTACGCCACGCTCTCCACCCGGCCGGTCTCTGAGATCGCCCCCTCCTACACGCTCCTGCAGAACGGCATCGGCTTCACCAGCCTTCAGGGCCGCCTCATCTTATCGTCCACCGGCTTCACCAAAGGCAACGCCAAGGATTATGCAGCCGCTGTGGTCAGGGTCCACCAATCGGAAAACCTCTATCAGGAATTGAAAGGCGCCATTGATTTCACCGGCCAGCATCTCTTCCGCGCCGAGTTCGAATTACCCGCCAACGTGCCGCTGGGGGACTATACGGCTGACGTCTACACCTTCCGGGGCGGCGAGCTCATTGGCAACTACACAACACGCCTCAAAATTGAAAAGAGCGGTGTTGAGAAGTTCATCTACGAACTGGCCCATCAACAACCGTTGATCTACGGCATTATTTCGGTGATCCTGGCCTTGGCAGCGGGCATGGGGGCTGCGGCACTGTTCCGCAAAGCTTGAGGGTCAAACACATGGCAGAGCGCAAACCCCGCAAGGCAAACGCGGAGGGTCATCGCCGCAAGTTTCTGGTGATTGTGGACGAAACCCCTGAATGCGAGTCGGCGGTTTACTTCTCCGCCTGCCGGGCCCGCAACACAGGCAGCGATTTGCAGATGCTGTTTGTGGTGGAGAGTGAAGACTTTCAGCACTGGCTGTCCGTCGAAGCCATTCACCAACAGGAGGGCGAACAGAAAGCAGCAGCCGTTTTTCGCCTCTATCAGCGCAAGTTAAACAGTTGGGGGTTTGAAGAGATCGCCCTGCATGAAGCGGTGCGCCATGGCACCAAGCCTGAGCAGATCATCGAAGCTATTGAGGATGATGAGGATATCAGCTTCCTCGTGCTCGGCGCGTCTACGTCCGCCGAAGGGCCTGGAACTCTGGTCTCTCAGCTTGCCGGCAAGCAGGCCGGGTCGTTTACAGTACCCATCGTAGTTATCCCGGGCGCCTTGGAGCTGCACGAGATTGAAGCACTCGCTTAAGAGTGCGTTTAGCCCGTTTGAGGATTTCCGTTCGAACGGCGCGCTTGCAGCGCGTTCAACATGTGCAGAACTTCGTCCAACTCCGGGCTTACCTTGATCCCTTCTGGCTTGCTCGGCACAGGATCTTCGTCCCCAGCCTCAGTGTTTTTGGCCAATGCGTACCCGTTACTCGACATGGGTAGGCCCTCCTTACTTCTGCCCCACATACTACCTCCAGGAGAATAATAAACTTCTAATACGCCATGCTGGCGCTTTGGGAGGCGCGGATTCACCATTGCATTGTGGGCAATTAAGGGCGAGGATTTGGCATGTTTGCGGTGTTTTTCAACCGCCAATCGCCCAGAGCTCAACTCGCATCACGATCATGAGAGCCCGCCCCATGCTTCTGCCCGACAGCACAGATTACGCAACGCTGCGAGCTGAGTTCCGTTGGCAAATCCCGCAGAGCTTCAACATCGCAAAAATGGTGTGCGACAACTGGGCGGCCCGCGCGCCGGATCAAGTTGCTCTGGTCCATGTTGATGCTGCCGGCGCAGCGCACCCCTACACCTATCTTGAGCTCCAACGAGCGGCCAACCGGCTGGCCAACCTCCTCAGAGCAAGCGGCATTGAACCGGGCGATCGGGTGGCCATCCTGCTGCCGCAAACCCCGGAGACGGCGATTGCCCACATTGCGATCTATAAGATTGGCGCCATAGCCCTGCCATTGGCAGACCTTTTCGGCGTGGAGGCTTTGCAGTACCGCTTAAACAATTCAGGTGCAAAAGCCCTCATCACGTCCCACACCTCTCTTGAGAAGATTGCCGAGATCCGAGAGGCCGTGCCGGGCCTTGCCCACGTGTGGTCCATCGATGGTCCGGGCGACGGTGCTGCCGGACTGCACGAGGCCATGGCCGAAGCGCGCGACGCGTTCGAAACCGTGGATCAGGGGCCGGACGATCCCGCTTTGATGATCTATACCTCCGGCACCACCGGCCCGCCCAAGGGCGTCCTGCATGCCCACAGGTTCCTCTTCGGACACTTACC
>JBCDIP010000500.1:0-3272 GCA_038748855.1 Pseudomonadota bacterium | reverse complement strand
GCAGCAGCGGTGTACCAGCGAACAGCCTCGCTCAAATCCCGCTTCACGCCCAACCCTTGAGCATAGAGAGCGGCCAGCAGGGCCTGACCGCGCGGCTTACCTTGCCGAGCCAGCAGGTCGGCTTCCACGAAGGCAGCCGGCCAGTTCTTGTCCTGATAGGCTTTCAGCGCATCTGCATAGGTGGCGTGAGCCCAAGGGGAAGGGCCCAACAGGGCCGCGGCGAGGCCGGCGCCCAAAACCAGATATGGAGCTGCTGCGAGCTTCATTCAGCGGCACCCACCTTTGCAATCAACTGATTGAGATGCGCCACACGTTCCGCTGCAGCATCGGGTGCGCTCCATAAGCGCTCATCTGGCCGGATAAACTCAATTCCGGCGCCCGCCGCGCTCAGAACCTCAGCGTCGCGTCCTGCCATATGCGCTACACAGGGGATTTCCATAACGTGCGCCCACCACCCGCTCAAGCTGTCCGGATCAGCCGGATCGTCGGCAAAGCTAACATAGGCCGCCCCTGCTTCGGCAAGCTCCATCGCGGCGTGACGGCTCTCAGTTGGGGCGATGCCCACAATTTTTTCATCTCCAAGTTGAGATCTGGCCGCCTGATACGCCTCTAAGCTTGCCTCAACCTCAACACCGTCTGCGTCCAGCGCTTTAGCGAGGCCCACATCCTGGGCAACAATCACAGCAATGTCGTACGCATGCGCCACAGCCAACAACCCTTTAGCGCCGTCCGTTTCAGGCCCGATCAGCAGGGCTGCCACATCCCCCGCCTCGGCGGCGGCTCTCAAGCAGCCTTCAGGATCTCCAACGGCGTCGTTCTTTGTTAGCGAGAGATATAGCCGTGACTGTGGCGACGGCATGGCAACGCCTCCGCGATGAGCCGGGTGGTTAACGTCAGCGGGGCGAGGGCGGTTTAGGCCGCCTGTTCCTGGCTCTGCGACCACTGGCCAAGCGCGGCCAGCCCGTTCATGTGGGCCCGATGGGCGAACGCCGCCTGTGCGGCCGGAACGTTCGCCTCTTGACCTCCCCAGGCCTTCAAGGCAGGCGCCTGGAGCGCGCGGCCATAGGAGAAGGTGAGGTTCCAGGGATGGGGGCCGGCTGCGTTCATCAATGACAGATGATGCGTGGCTGCCAGATCGTCCTGACCACCGGAAAGGAAGGCGATGCCCGGAACGGCGGCCGGCACACAGTCTTTGAGGCAGGCAACGGTCTTCTCGGCCACCTCTTCAGCGCTGGCCTGCTGGCTGGCGCCCTTGGCGGCGATCACCATGTTGGGTTTCAAAACGATGCCGTCCAGCGCCACATTGTGTTCCGCCAGCTGGGCAAACACCGTGTTCAGCACTTCGCGTGTCACCTCATCGCAGCGGTCGATGGAGTGATCGGCGCCGGCATTGTCCATGAGCACTTCAGGCTCCACGATGGGAACGATCTTCTGCTCCTGGCACAGAGCCGCATAGCGGGCCAGCGCATGGGCATTGGCGTTGATGCAGGCGGCAGACGGCATGCCGTCCCCAATGGTGATGACGCCGCGCCATTTCGCAAACCGCGCGCCCAGATCGTAATACTCCTTCAGCCGGTCGCGCAGGCCATCAAGGCCTTCGGTCACCTTCTCACCGGGGAAGCCGGCCAGGTCCTTGGCGCCAGTGTCCACCTTGATGCCCGGAACCGAGCCGGTCGCCTTCAGAAGATCCACCAGCGGCGTGCCGTCAGCGGCCTTTTGGCGGATGGTCTCGTCATACATAATGACGCCGGAAATGTAAGACCGCATGGTCGCGTCGGTGCGGAACAGCATTTCCCTGTAATCGCGCCGGGTGTCTTCGGTGGATTCAGTGTTGATGCTGTCGAAGCGCTTTTTGATTGTGCCTGTGCTCTCGTCGGCGGCAAGGATGCCCTTGCCCGGGGTCACCATAGCCTGTGCAATATCGTTCAAGGTTTCGCTCATAACCTTATCCCTCCAGTCGGGTCCCTCATTCATCCGCCCTCAGGCGGCAGACTTTTGCAACACTTCTACCCCAGGAAGCACCTTGCCCTCCAGCCATTCCAGGAAAGCACCGCCAGCTGTGGAAACATAGGTGAAATCGTCCGCCAAGCCAGTGTGATTTAGGGCCGCAACCGTGTCTCCGCCGCCGCCAATTGCCAAAAGGCCTTCCTCGCGGCAGTGCTGAGCGGCGATCTTTGCCATGGCAATGGTCGCCGCATCGAACGGCGGTAGCTCAAACACGCCCATGGGCCCGTTCCACACCAGGGTCCTGGATTTGCCGATAACCTCACCGATCTTTTCGACCGTTTTGGGGCCGGCATCCAGGATCATCTCGCGCTTGCCCACCTCATCAAGGCCCACTTCCCGGTAGGGCGCATGGGGCTTGAAATCCTCTGCCACGATCACGTCGGACGGCAGAATGATCTCGCAGCCGTTCTTCTCGGCTTCCTCAAGGATTTCCAGCGCCTGATCTTTGAGATCATGCTCGGCAATGGAGCGCCCGATCTCGTGGCCCTGGGCCTCCAGGAAGGTGTTGGCCATGCCGCCGCCGATCACCAGGCAGTCCACCTTGCAGGCCAAATGACCCACCACGTCGAGTTTGGTGGAAATCTTCGCCCCGCCGATGATCGCCGTGAGCGGACGCTGGGGCTCCACCAGACTGCTCTCAAGGGCCATCAGTTCAGCTTCCATGGCCCGGCCGGCCACGCAAGGCAGGAACCAGGCGACGCCTTCGGTTGACGCATGCGCCCGGTGGGCGGCGGAGAAGGCATCGTTGACGAAGAGATCGCCAAGATCGGTCAGCATTTTCACAAACTGCGGCTGGTTCTTCTCTTCGCCCGGGTGGAACCTGGTGTTCTCCATCAAAAGGATGTCGCCGGGCCGGGCATTGTTCACAGCCCTCAGGGCTTCGCCGTTGGACCAGTCGGTTTTCACAAACCGCACCGGCCGGTCGAGCGCCACGGACAGAGGACCCACCAGCGGCGCCAATGACATGTTCGGCACAACAGCCCCGCGCGGCCTGCCCAAATGGGAGAGCACAATGACAATGGCATCCTTGGAGGCAAGTTCTTCAAGGGTCGGCGCGATCCGTTCAATCCGCGTGGCATCGCGCACGATGCCCTCTTCCAGGGGCACATTGAGGTCGGCCCGCACCAGGACCCTCTTGCCGGTCACCTCACAATCGTCAAGTGTTTTGAAGGTTTTAGCCATGGTGCCAACAGTCTAGAAGGTTTAGAGCGAACCCATCAGGGCCGCAGTGTCGTTCATCCGGTGGGAAAAGCCCCACTCATTGT
>JBCDIP010000499.1:0-3273 GCA_038748855.1 Pseudomonadota bacterium | reverse complement strand
GGACAAATGGCTTGGCGCGCCATCACTGTAGACGGAGACTGTGATCTTCCAGTGACCCGGCATGTGGAAGAGGAAACCGGAGGCCTTAAAGAGACCATCCCCGGTCTGGCTCAGCTGCGGCTGGTAGTTCATGCCGTGTTTATGGGCTGGCATGGTGGCATCCACTGACAGGCGATCCAACGGCTTGGTGTCAGAGCTGCAGACCTTCAGCTCCACATCGAACGGGGCCCCCACTGTCGGCATCTTCGGGCCGAGGTTCAGTGCACCATTGAACGAGGCCTTATCTTCCGGTGTCAGTGTGTGCCAAGTCTTTGGGGCTCCGCAGGCGCCTGCCCAAGCGGTGCTCATGGAGAGACTGAGAGCGAGCGCAGCAGCTAAGAGTGTGCGGATCATCGTGTGCTTACTGGGATGGTTGGAGCTGCAGCATGGTTTCGGCATTGCGGAAGGCGATCTTCTCGGCAATATCCTTGGGCAGATCTGAAAGCCAAGCGCGTGATGTGCGGGCGTGATCCTCTACGTATAGCCAGCGTTCTGGGGCAAAAGTGTCGGTGCCCACCATGAAGCGGTCTGGAAACTCCTCAAACGCTTCGCGCCATTGGGGCACCACTTTCCCATTGTCGTCATGGTCAGATCGGAACGCCAGATCAGCCCATAAGTTCTTGTATTTACGCAGCATTTCGCGCACGCGCTCCGGCCGCACGAAACCGGAGTGGGCCCACAAGACACGGGCTTCAGGATAGGCTTTGAAGATGCGTTCGACGGCTTCAGCATCTGAGTGGGCGTGGAGCAGAAGGTTGTGCTCCTTGGCCAGCTGAATTATCCGCTGCAGAACGGGCGTCTCGATGTCCTCATCAAAGGCGTGAAACTCGCCAATGGCATGATATTTATGGCGTTTCAGCAGGTCTTCCACATATTCAATGATCGTTGGATCATGCATCCACGACCCGGTTTCGCCCCGTTTGCGGTAGGGTCTGAGCGCCGGCACCACAATGTTTGGCGCATGTTTCACCAACAGCTGTGTGCCCCGGTCATCGGAGCTGGAGACAAGCGCCTTCTTCACGCCTGCTTTTTTAAGGATTTCTGCGATTTTCTCAGGTGGCAGGAACTCCACAGCATCGTGGCTGTAGTGGATGTGGGAATCAAAAATCGGCAGCTCCGCCCCGTGTGCGCTAACGGAAAAGAGGAACACAAACACCGCAATCAAACGCTTCATGGCGTGAGTCTCCTGGATTGGAAGCCCAAGCCTACTGTTGCCCCGGCGCCTTGCCAAGCCCAAGGGTTGAAGACTGCGGCCCCAGGTCGCTGAAAAAGGGCGCTTTGCGGGGCGTTTCAAAGGAATCGTTAAACTTGTTTTCCTATAACTGAGCCGTCAGTAAGTGAGTAAGTTGGCCGGTTCCATGACCCAGTTTGGGCGAAAACCAGTTCAGTTTGATTTCGTTGCCAGTACCGGGCGCACGGCAACCACCTTTCTTGCCTCAGCATTGAACGGATTTGGCGGTGTTGCCGCTTGTCACGAGGGCTATCTGGACGGTGACAAAGCGCAAGATGCGCTCCTGCCTCTGATCAATCTGGAAAATGCCCAAGCCTTCACGTCACCTGGCGCTGCGGCCCGGGCGGTTGCCGAGAAGCGCAGCCAACAGGTGATAGCCGGTGCGGCTGAAGCGGCGGGCGCGGAACGGCTCATCGATGTTGCCTACTACAACGCCACGCTGGCCTATGCCCTGTTGAGCGCTCACCCCTCAGCCCGGATGTTGGGCGTGATCCGCGATTGTGCGAGCTTTGTGCGCTCGGCCACCACACTGACCGGGGAGGACCCGCTGCCCGTAGGTTGGGCAGATCCGGCCAAGCCCATGTCCCAGCGCGAAATGTTCATCGAGATGGGCCGCATTCGGCCTGCCAAGCAAAGTGCAGCAAAGGCAGAGTGGAAGAGCTGGGGGGCGGTGCGGCGCAATGTCTGGCTGTGGGAAGAGACCAATCTGTTGCTCTGCGCGGCCAAGGATGCCTTTCCGGAGCGCGTGAGCCTGGTGCGCTTTGAGACCTTTGCCAAGGAGCCCTCTGCTTTCTGGGTACACACATCAGCATTTTTTCAGCTGAAAGCGAGCGGCGCCAGCGTTCCGGCGGGCCGTGCTGGGTCAGTGAACAAAAAACCTGCGGGCTATCAGATTGGCCCGCAAGAGACCTGGGCGCCGGGCGAACAGGCCGCCGCGCAGAAGAGCCAACACGTGATCAATGAAAGGGCCACCTATGACTGCTGAACTGTCCATGGGCAAGCTGTGCACCGTGATTGAAGATGGGATCAAGGCGGCCAGCCCGGCCGGCGAGCTGACCGAAAACGTGACCGAAGCCTCCAAGATGGGCGCGCCGCGTGAATGGGATTCGCTCTCGTTCGTGGCTGTCTTCAACGCGGTTTCCGAAGCCTTCAACGTTGAGCTCGAGTATGACGATGCCATCCATTTTCGGGATGTGAAGTCGATCCACGAGTTTCTGGAAGAGGTGATGGCGGCATGAGCCTGCTGCACCGCATAGTGCATGACCGGTTTGCGGCGAGCGCTGAGCGCATCGCTGTTGCCGGTGTTGATGTGTCCTATGCGCAGCTGCAAGAGTTGGTGGCCGGGCTTCAGGCCGCTATGGGGTCTGAGGTGAAGGCGGTGGGCATCCTCAGTACGCGCCGGCTGGAAGCGTACGTGGCAGTCCTGGCGTGTTTCTTCGCCGGTATCAAGTTCGTGCCCATGAACCCGGAGCTGCCGGTGAGCCGGCTTCAGCATGTGGCTGAGGCAGGGGAGGTGGAGCTGGTGCTGTTCGACCCCTCAACGGCGGAGCTGGCCGGCGAGATTGGGGTGACGGCCCTGAATGTCGCTGACGCAGGAGACAGGGGCGAGGGCGTTTACAGGGCCGAGGTTGCGCAGGACGCAACGGCCTATCAGATGTTCACGTCCGGCTCTACGGGGGCACCCAAGGGCGTGCCGATCACCTATGGCCACTTGGAACACTACGTAACCCAGATCATCGAAGCGCTGGAGCTGCCGGAGGGCGCGCGCTTCAGCCAGCTGTTCGATCTGAGCTTTGATCTGTCCATGCATGATATCTTTGTCACCTTCGCCAGCGGAGGCTGCCTGGTGCCGGCCAGCGGGCTGGATCTGATCATGCCCCACGGCTATATGGCCAAGAACAAGATCGATGTGTGGTTCTCCGTGCCCATGCTGGCCATGGTGGCCCATCGCGGGCAGGGGGCCAAGCCGGTCGCACACCAGCTGCAGATGGCGCTCTTCTGCG
>JBCDIP010000498.1:0-3277 GCA_038748855.1 Pseudomonadota bacterium | reverse complement strand
GCGGGCATCCAGAGACAACGATATCGCGTGTCGCTGCGATGTATCCCCGCCTGCGCGGGAATGACGAAGTAAGCGGAAACGCTTAAGCCGAAGCGCCCGTCGCCAGGGTCGGAATTCCCCGCTCGCGGTAAGGCGTGCGGCCATAATAGGCCCGGTAGCACTTGGAGAAATGAGACGGGGACGAGAAACCGCACGCCAGCGCCACATTGATCACCGACATATTGGTCTGCAGCAGCAAAGATCGAGCCTTCTTCAGCCGCAGTTCCAGATAATACCGCTTCGGCGAACGATCCAGATAGCGCCGGAACAAACGCTCAAGCTGGCGCGTGGAGAGCCCGGCCTCCTTGGCCAGAATGCTGGGCGACAGCGGCTCCTCAAGATTCTGCTCCATTTGCTCAATGATGCCCACCAGCTTGGGATGGCGCGCACCGATGCGGGCTGGAAGAGACATGCGCTGATGCTCAGAATGATGGCGGATGGGCGAGTGCAGAACCTGCTCGGCCGTATCGGCCGCAAGATCAGCCCCATGTTGGCTGGCAATCATCGCCAGCATCATGTCAATCGGCGAGGTGCCGCCCGCAGATGTGAACCGGTCGCGGTCAAACTCAAACAGACCGCCCGTCACCTCAATGTCGGGGAACGCTTCGGCAAAGCCCGGCAGGTTCTCCCAGTGAATGGTGCAGCGGTGGCCGTTCAAAAGGCCCGCCTCGGCGAGAAGATGGCTGGCCGTGCACAAACCGCCAATGTCGGCGCCCCGCCGGTCGGCCTTGCGCAACCAGTTCACCAGACGCTTGTCCACATGCTGGTGCACGTCAATGCCGGAGCACACCACAATGGTCGCATGATCGCTGATGTCGCTGAGGGAACCGTCCACCATCACGGGCATGCCGTTGGAGCCCACAACGGGCTCGCCGTCGACCGAATGGCTGGTCCACTTATAGAGGTCGCGTTCCGACATGCGGTTGGCAATACGCAAGGGCTCAACCGCGGCGGCAAGCGGCATCATAGAAAACTGAGGGATCAGCACAAACGCAAACAGTTGCGGCAGTTCTCTCGGTTTTTCACCGAACATGCAAAACCCGTCCTTAAACAACCAATCTCCAGATCAACCACATACTGCTGTCACAAAACAAATGCTAGTCGCAATTTGCTGAACTCCTGTCGTTCCCAAGCGCGTCATCCTGTCCACAAAGCCCCATGGAAACATCACCCTGACGGGTCCAGAGCCAAGGACGGTCGTAATGAACATGATGTCTGCTGTAGACGAAAACCAGGCAGCGCCGCTGCACCCGGTTGCTGATTTCCTGAGCGCGTTTTCCCTGGAAATCACCCCTAAACATATTGAAAAGATTGACCTGTTGGCGGCCCATCTGGCGCCGGGCACGCCGGTCTATGTGGCCATGATTGAGGCCGGCGACCAGCCCGGCATCTTGGACGCCGCGCGCGCCTTGAGGGCGGCCGGTTTGGAGCCAGTGCCCCACGTTCCGGCCCGCTTTGTGCTGAACGCAGATATTCTGAATAACTGGCTGGCCGCCTATGCGGGCGAAGCCGGTGTCACCAAAGCTCTGGTCCTGGGTGGCGGCGCGGCCACCCCCAACGGAGATTTTGACGCCGCCGTGCAGCTCATGCAGACCGGTTTGTTCGTCAAACACGGGATCACGCACCTGGGCATGGCCGGCCATCCGGAAGGCAACCCGGACATTGAGAACAAAGTGGGCAAGGCCGCCCTTCTGCAGGCGCTTCACGACAAGCAGAAATACGCAGCAGAAGCTGGCGTTGAGGCGCACATTGCCACGCAGTTCCTGTTTGAAGCGGCCCCTGTGGAAAACTGGGCCAGGATGCTGCGCTCCGAAGGCATTACGTTGCCGATCCACGTGGGCGTGCCGGGTCCTGCAACCCTCAAGACCCTGGTGAAATATGCTGCTGTGTGCGGCGTGGGCGCATCCGCCAAGTTTATCCGCAAGCAGGCGCTGAACGTGACCAAGCTCATGAGCGTGAACAAGCCTGACGGCCTGGTGGCCGGTTTGGCCGATCTGAAGGCCAACCAGCCTGAGCTGGGTGTGACCCAAGCGCATCTCTATCCGTTCGGCGGGTTCGAGCGGCTGTTTGAGTGGCTGGACGAAGCGCGGAGCTAAAGCCTCCAACTACCCCCGATCGTCATCCCCGCCTCCCATTTCGTCATCTCCGCGAAAGCGGGGACCCACTGCCGCGCGCTCTGAGACCGCCGCTCTAGATCCCCGGTTTCGCGGGGATGACGGAGTGAGGGCGCGGTTACCGGAGAGAGTGCGGGGACGACGATTTGGCCGGCGGGCGCTGCGAGGTCCTCGCTTGCGCAAGGACGCAAGCGCACTAAGATGCCCTCCTCAAGCGCAAAACGTCTGTGGAGGGCCGAACCATGGCGCCAACTCAAAAACACGTGGCGGTCATCGGCGCCGGGGTAAGCGGATTGGCGGCGGCCAAGGTGTTCAAGGCCCAAGGCCACACCGTTCAGGTGTTCGAACGCAGCCACGATCTGGGCGGCGTCTGGGAGCCCTCGCGCTCTTACCCGGGCATCCAGACCCAAAGCCCCAAAGACCTCTACCGTTACACCGACCAAGCCATGCCGGAAGCTTACCCGGAATGGCCAAGCGGGGCACAGGTGCATCAGTACCTCACCGCCTATGCCCATGATCACGGACTGAAGCCGGACATCCGCTTCAACACGCACGTCGCCGCCATGGAACGGCGGGCGGACGGGGCCCCCGGCTGGAGCCTGACCCTTAAACCGCAAGACGCAGCGCCAATAACAGAGAGCTTCGATTTTGTGGCCGTGTGCACCGGCCAGTTCAGCGAAAAGAACATCATCACCCACCCCGGCCAAAAGACCTTCGAGGCCGCCGGCGGCCAGGTTCTCCACTCGTCTGAATATACGGACGCAAGCCTGGTCCAAGGCAAGGATGTGGTGGTTCTGGGCTTCTCAAAATCAGCCACCGATATTGCGGTCAACGCAGCTCAGAACGGCGCAAAGTCGGTCACCATCGTCTATCGGGAGAGCGTCTGGCGCATACCGTACTTCATCGGCGGGTTGATAAACTTCAAGCGCATCCTCTATGTCCGCAAGCAGGAGAACATGTTCCAGGGCTGGGACCTCAGCGCCTTCGACCGCATGAAATACGCCATCGCCGCGCCCTTCATCTGGGCCAATTGGCGTGCCCTCGAGGCGTTGCTCAGCCTTCAGTTGAAGCTCGGCAAGACGGGCCTCAGGCCTAAGCAGCCCATTGAAGACACGGTGAGCTGT
>JBCDIP010000497.1:0-3280 GCA_038748855.1 Pseudomonadota bacterium | reverse complement strand
GCGATGATCCCCGGCAGGGCCAGCGGCGTGATCACCTCCTTCATCACCTTCAAGCGATCGGCGTAAAGATCATGGGCGGCTTCGATCAGTCTGAAATCCAGCTTCTCAAGGCTCGCATAGATAGGCAGCACCATGAGCGGCAGATAAGAGTAAATGAGCCCGACCGCGATCGCGCCGTTGGTGTACATCATGCCGAGAGAGTCATCGATAAGCCCGACCGATTTGAGCGGCTGTTCAATGACTCCGTCTTTGGAAAGGATCAGGATCCAGGAATACACCCGCACCAACTGGTTGGTCCAGAACGGCAAAGTGATGAGATAAAGCAGGAGGTTCTGCATCCGCGGGTCTTGCCGCGTGATGAAGTACGCAACCGGGAACCCTAAGATCAAGCACCCCACCGTCGCCACGAGCGCCAGCAAGATCGAGCGCCAGATGATGCCCAGATAGATGGGGTTGAACACCAGGGTATCGTCAAAGTCGATCTCATAAAGCAGCTGGATATAGGCTTCGACGGAAAATCTTGGCTCAACCCCACCGTAGGGATCGGCTTCCAAGAACGAAAACACCAGCAAGATCATCATCGGGATGACCATAAAGATGATGATCGTGATGAGCGCCGGTCCAAGGGCGAGCGCACGCCGGGCGGCTAGGCTGCGGGGGAGGTTCATGGTCTAGTCCACCAACATCCGGGCAGCGCCATCGGAGAAACTCAGCTTCACGTTCTCTCCGGCGACAAACCGGCCCATGCCGGCTTCTGCGTTCTGGTCACGCACGGTGATCACAACCCCATCGCCCACATTGATGTCGTAGGCGGTGTCCGTTCCCAGATACGTGGCTTCCTCGATCATCGGCAGATCGTTGGAGCGCAGCATGGTTTTCTGTAGTGAGATCCGCTCAGGGCGTACAGCCAAGGTGACCGCATCGCCCACACTGTGACCGTCAACAATATCTGTCTCAAATTGCAATGCCCCGCCTGTGATGCACAGGGCCTTGTCACCGGCAACTTGATCAATCCTGGCTTCCAGGAAATTCGTGTCCCCAATGAAGTCAGCCACAAACCGGTTGAGTGGCCGCTCGTAGATTTCCAGAGGAGCGCCGATCTGTTGGATGAGGCCGGCCGACATCACGGCAATCCGGTCGCTCATGGTCAGGGCTTCTTCCTGGTCATGGGTCACGAAGATGAAGGTGATGCCGGTTTCGCGCTGCAACGTCTTAAGCTCGTGTCGCATGGCCTGGCGCAACTTCAAATCAAGAGCCGACAGAGGTTCATCGAGCAGCAGCACTTTGGGCCGCGGGGCCAAAGCGCGGGCCAGCGCGATCCGCTGCTGCTGACCGCCGGACAGCTGAGCCGGCTTCCGGCCCGCGAACTCTTCCATTTTGACCAGTGCCAGCGTTTCATTCACGCGCGCACGAATCTCAGGCCCGCTCCACTTCTGCATGCGCAGCCCAAACCCGATATTCTCTTCCACCGTCATATGGGGGAAGAGGGCATAGTGCTGGAACACGGTGTTTACCGGGCGCTCGTGAGGCGGCAGGTCCTCAATCTCCTGGCCGAACAAAAAGATCTCGCCGTCGGTGGGTTGTTCAAACCCAGCCGTAAGCCGCAGAAGGGTGGTCTTGCCGCACCCTGATGGTCCTAAGAGGGTGAAGAACTCGTTCGATTGAATCTCCACCGAAACATTGTTCAAGGCTGTTACCGCGTTTGGCCCGCTCCCAAAACGCTTGATCACGTTGCGCACGCTTAGCGCAGTTGCCGCGTCGTTCTCCGACACCAATCCCTCCCACTACACACCCATCCAACATTAATTGAGCCCAATGGAGCGGGCAGAGTCAAGAAACCAGATTGCCTGGTTTGCCGCACGCCATCCCCTCACTCCATGCCGGGGATTTGCCCGTCGGTGATCATCTCCCGGCAATGGTCTTCAAACGCCTGGAGCAGGCGTGGTTTTCGTTCTTGGACTAAAGTGGCTATCCCGATTTTCATAGGCCGGTGTGAGCCGGCAAGCGGTATCTGCCTTAAGGCTCGGCCGTCCAAGGTTACCAGGCTACGCGGGCGCACATTGGCAAGCGTGTATCCATAGCCATTGGCCACCATTGTCCGTACCACCTCTTGCTGGCGCGAGCGGGCGTGGATCTTGGGCGTGAGGCCCTCCTGATAGAAGATCGACAGGAAATACTCCCGGCTAAAGGGGAGATCCAGCAGGATCATGGGTTCACCGTCCAACTCGGACAGCTGGATAGAGGAGCTCTTGCTCAACGGGTGGTCCGCGCTCACCAGAACATGAGGCGGCAAAGTGGCCAGGGGCTCAAACGAGACGCCATCGGGAACCTGCAAGTCGTAGCTGAGGACCAGATCCAGATCGACCTTGCGGAGCTGGGCCATCAAGTTCTCATGGTCCCCTTCTGCCAGGTGCACTTGAACATCAGGATGGTTCTCTTGAAACCGATGGCACAGCTCAGGAACAATCAGGGGCGCCAGTGTGACAAAGCATCCAAGCGCCAGATGACCGCGCACGAGATTGGTCGCTTCGTTCGCCACATCGTAGATGTTGTTGGCCTGTTGCAACAGCGCGCGGGCTTCTCGTTGCAGGCGGTGGCCTGCTGAAGTGAGCGACAAGCCTTGCGCATGGTGGCGCACGAAAAGCTGGACACCAAGATCGCGCTCCAAGTGCGAGATGGCCGACGAAATCGAAGGCTGTGAGATATTGATGCGTTCAGAGGCGAGCTTGATGCTGCCGGTCTCTCCGGTGGCCACGAAGTATTCCAGCTGCTTCAGGGTGAAGCGCATGGCCGTTCACTCCCTCAATCGCCCACAGCCCTCACCTATTGCGCCGCATCCTTGGCCTCGCCCCACACATTCTCCGACAATCCAGCCGCATTGTGCGCCACATCCAGAGGACCTTGCCAATCAAAGGTGCGGTAGACCGCCGCCAAATGGGCAAAGGGGGGAGACTGCGCAAAAAGCTGGAAGGTCAGCCGATGGCCGGCATAGTCGGAATTCAAAAGATCCCGGGCAAAGGCCAACAGCTTGCGCCTGTCGTCGGACACCCATCGCTCGTTGATGGAATAAAACTTCTCAAGCCACGGGCCGGTCTCAGCCCCTTCAAACGAAGCGGCATCTGGCGTGACACAGATCTGGCCGCCACACAGCTCGCGCGCCATATGCATCATGCGCGGGAGGTTGGTCATCGCATGCACCCGGCCGGTGAAAAGCAGGGATTGGTTCGGCATCAAAAGACCGTTGGGGCTTTTCTCTGCCGTTGCGATGGCTGCGGTCAGG
>JBCDIP010000496.1:0-3301 GCA_038748855.1 Pseudomonadota bacterium | reverse complement strand
CTGAGAAGGTCCTCGCGTTCGCAAGGACGCGGAATCCCGCTCCTCTAAACCAGCGTCACCCGCGAGCGGGATGCGGGGCCGAGATGGGTGTGGCCCGGCTGGGCGGCGCTGCGGAATTTGAGCTCGACCATCAGATCGATCGCCTGAGCAAAGCTGTCTTCAACCGCTTCCCTTTGCTCAGCTTCGCGCGCCGCCTCAGCCTGGTCCAGCCTGCCCACAATGTCGCTTGCCAAATCGCGCAATTCGCAAACATGGCCGAAGCTCGCCTTAGGCCTTGGCGCCTTCAGCGTGGCCAAGGTGCGCTGCAAGCTGCGATGGCCTGCTGCGCCGCTTAAATCCGCGATTAGCTGTTCCAATTTCTGATCACCCGGTGCCGCCATAATCAAACCTCATTCGCCTGATGCAGCCAGCATCGCGCCACAAGTCTTAATGAGCCGTTAACAGGCGGCTTTCAGCGCCGCTCAATACTGGATTTTGCTTAACGGGGCCCCTATAAGGGCGCCGAACGTCGAATGAGGATCGCTATGGCTGGACATTCCCAGTTTAAGAACATCATGCACCGCAAGGGCCGCCAGGATAAGGTGCGCTCCAAGCTGTTTTCCAAGCTCTCCAAAGAGATCACCGTGGCGGCCAAGGTGGGCGGACCCGATCCGGATGCCAATCCCAGATTGCGTCTGGCGGTTCAGAACGCCAGGTCCCAGTCCATGCCCAAGGACAACATCCAGCGCGCCATCAGCAAGTCTGAAGCCGGCGATGCGGAGAACTACGAGGAGATCCGCTACGAAGGCTACGGACCCGGCGGCGTGGCCATGGTGGTGGAAACCCTCACCGACAACCGCAACCGGACAGCTGGCGCCGTGCGCGCCGCCTTCTCCAAGCATGGCGGCAATATGGGGGAAACCGGCTCGGTCTCCTTTATGTTCGACCGGGTGGGCGAGGTCACCTATCCGGCAGATGCCGGCGATGCGGACGCCATGTTCGAGGCCGCCATTGAAGCCGGCGCGGACGATGTGCAGTCCGATGAGAACGGCCACATCATCACCTGCACCTTCGATGATCTGGGCGAAGTGTCCAAAGCTCTGGAAGGCCTGATGGGCGAGCCAGACAGCGTGCGCCCGGTCTGGAAGCCTCAGACCACCACCCAGCTGGAGGAGGACAAAGCCTCCACCATGTTGAAGCTGCTGGATGCGCTTGAGGATGATGACGACGTGCAGAACGTCTATTCAAACTTCGAGATTGCCGACGACGTGATGGCAAAGCTCACCGCTGCATGAGCGCCACCCCGGGCCTGGCATCTGAGGGCTCTCAACGGAACCTGATCATCGGCTGCGCCTTCGCGCTCCTCACCGTCATGATGTGGGGCGGCTGGATTGTGGGCACCCGCTATGCGGTGCGCGGTGACCTGTTACCTCACGACATCTCGCTCATGCGCTTTGCCGTGCCAGCGCTGGTGCTCGCGCCCATTTGGCTGAAAACCGGGTTGAAGCCGGCCCATGTGTCCTGGCCGCTCATCGCCTTCATCGTGGCGGGCGCCGGCCTGCCGTTTTACCTGGCCATCGCCACAGGTCTCCAGTTCGCCCCGGCTGCTCATGCGGGTATGCTGCTGCCGGGCACCATGCCGCTCTTTGTGGCGCTGATTGCCCTGGCGCTCATGGGCGAGACCTTTGGCTGGCGCCGCGGCACGGGCTACGTGCTCATCGCGCTGGGAGGGGCGGGCATCTGGGCCTACACCGTTCTCACCGGCAGCGCGGAGGGTGCCTGGCGTGGCCACCTCCTTTTCATCACCGGCGCGTTTCTCTGGGCCGTCTACACCCACGCCTTCCGCCGCTCAGGGCTGAAGGCGCTTGAGGCGGTGGGGATCATGAGCGTCTGGTCGCTGATCGTGCTGGTGCCGATCATACTGGCGGTGGGGCGCACCGGCCTCTTCACTGCCTCCTGGGCGGAGATTGCCAGCCAGCTTTTCTTGCAAGGGATCATCTCCGGCCTGGTGGCGCTCACCACCTATGGCTTGGCGGTGGACCGTCTGGGGGCTTCCAGCGCGGCGGCCTTTGCGGCCCTGGTCCCGGTGCTTGTCACCGTGCTCGGCATCCCGGTTCTGGGCGAGGTGCCGGACCTGGCAACAATGGTCTCGGCGGCCTTTGTCTGTGTGGGCGTGTTTCTGGCCAGTGGGATTGTGTCGCCGTCGGTCAAGTAAACGTGCACAGAGCTCAACCCGTGTCCTTGCGAACGCGAGGACCTTCTGAGCCAAAGGGACAGTCTTGAGCCATGGGCCCTCGCGTTCGCAAGGGCGCGGGACAAGACGAGACAGACCGCGAAAAGTGAGCTATCAAAATCGCTTCAAAACGACGTCCAGGACCAGACCCGATGAAGCTTCCCCCTCTTTCCTCAGAGCCCAAGCAAACCTCCTATGACGTGATCATCGTGGGAGGCGCCATGATCGGCTCATCGGCAGCCTGGTTCCTGACCGACAATCCCGATTTCATTGGATCGGTTCTGGTGGTCGAACGCGACCCGTCTTACGAATGGTGCTCCACCGCCCACACCAACTCGTGCATCCGCCAGCAGTTTTCCAACGAGATCAATGTGCGTATCTCCCAGTATGGTGCGGAATTCGTGAAGAACTTCCGCGACTTCCTGGGCGGCGATCCGGAGGTGCCTGACGTGCCGCTGCACAGCTATGGCTACATGTACCTGGCGGACACCGAAGAGTTCGCCAATGTGCTGCGCGAAAACCAGAAGATCCAGGCCGACCTGGGGGCAGGGACGCAGATCCTGACACCGGATGAGATCGCCAAGGACTACCCGTTCTACAATCTCGACGGCATCGTTCTGGCCAGCCACAACCCCATCGATGAGGGCTATTTTGAAGGCAGCACCATGTTCGACTGGTGGCGCCGCAAGGCGCGGGCGAACGGGGTGGAATATCTCACCAACGAGGTGGTGGCCATGACCCGCGAGGGCGATCAGGTCCAAAGCGTCACCCTCAAATCCGGCGAGGTGATCAACGCTGGCATGGTGATCAACGCCTCAGGCCCCCGGGCCGTGCTGACCGCCCGCATGGCCGGTCTTGAGGTGCCGGTGGAGCCGCGGCGCCGCTACACCTTCATCTTCGACTGCGAGACCGAGCTGCCCCGCGCCCTGCCGCTCACCATCGACCCGTCGGGTGTGCATATGCGCGATGATGGCCAATACTTCCTGTGCGGCGGCCCGCCCGATGATGATCCGGCTGCCGACTATGATGATTTCAGCATCGATCACAGTTTGTGGGAAGAGAAGTACTGGCCGGCCATCGCCAACCGGG
>JBCDIP010000495.1:0-3314 GCA_038748855.1 Pseudomonadota bacterium | reverse complement strand
GCAGGGCCTGGACGGTCCTTTTGGCCTCTGCGCGGGCCTCATCGACCAATCCGGCGGCCAAGAAAGTACGTCCACAGCAGAGCGGCCTATTGCCGTCATCGGCGGTGGGCGTGTGGACCCGGTAGCCACCGGCGTTGAGGACATTTTCTGCTGCCAGCAGATTTTCCGGCTCGAAGTAACGGTTGAAAGTGTCGGCCAGAAGCACGACGCTGCGGGCGTTGATATCTGCATCTTGTGTTCCGCCATAAGGGCGCGGTGCCCAGCGGGGCAGGGGCCTGCTTGCCGCAAAGCCGGCAAGGGCCTGGCTCAGCTTCGGGAGCCCTGGAACCTGGTCGCGCATGTTGGCGAGCCAAGGCAGGCGCGAGAGCGCCGGCGCATAACGCGGCAGGTAAGCGACCAGTCGATCATGGAGCGAAAGACCTTGGGCCTTGGCGCGGGCGGCCAGCACCTCGATCTTCATGCGTGCCATGTCCACACCGGTGGGGCACTCGCGCTTGCAGCCCTTGCAGGAGACGCAGAGCTTCAAGCTGTCCATCATAGCATCGGAGGCGAACGCGTCCGGGCCGAGCTGGCCAGAGATTGCAAGCCGCAAACTGTTGGCCCGTCCGCGCGTGGTGTCACGCTCGTTTCGCGTGGCGCGGTAGGACGGGCACATGGTGCCGCCCACCAGCTTGCGGCAGGCGCCGTTGTTGTTGCACATCTCCACCGCGCCCTGAAAGCCGTTACCGGCGCCGGGCCACGCGGACCAATCCAAGGCGGTCTTGAACTCAGGCACATCATAGTCCGGTGCGAAGCGGAAGAGAGAGCGGTCGTCCATCTTGGGGGCGTCCACAATCTTGCCCGGGTTAAAGAGCCCCGTTGGATCAAACTGCTGTTTGACCTCGCGGAAACTCTCAATCATCCGTGTCCCGAACATCTTCTCATGAAACTCAGAGCGCACGATGCCATCGCCATGTTCGCCGGAGTGAGAGCCTTTGTAGGAGGCCACCAGGTCGAACGCTTCCTCGGCGATGTCGCGCAAGGTGCGCACGTCCTGATCGAGTTTGAGGTTGAGCACAGGCCGCACATGCAAGCAGCCCACGGATGCATGGGCATACCAGGTGCCGGTGGTGCCGTGCTTGTGGAAGATCTCTGTGAGCCCGGCCGTATAGTCTGCAAGATCGGGCAGCTCCACGGCACAGTCTTCCACGAAGCTCACCGGTTTTCCCTGTGATTTCATGGACATCATGATGTTGAGGCCTGATTTTCTGACCTCCGCGATGGCGCTTTGGAGGGAAGGTTCAACCGCCTCCACCACGCCGCCCCACCGCTTGCCTGTGCCCTGCCAGGTGAAACCGAGCTCGGCCATACGCTCTTCCAGTTGGCCAAGCCGGTGGAGGTTTTCGGCCTGATCCTCCTCGGCAAATTCCACCAGAAGAAGAGCGGCCGGCTCACCGCGGACGAACTGTTCGACCGTAGGCCGGAAGAGCTCAATGTCACGGGCAAGAGCGATCATAGTAGAGTCCACCAGTTCAACCGCATGGGGACCCAGCGTCACCAAATGTTGGGTGGCGTCCATGGCCTGATAGAAGGTTGGGAAGTGGCACACGCCCATGACCTTGTTATTGGGCAAAGCAGAGAGCTTCAGCTCAATGGCCGTGGAGTAGGCGAGGGTGCCCTCAGATCCGACCAGCAGATGGGCGAAGTTCACATCAGATCCGTTCGGCACCAGGGCGTCCAAGTTGTATCCGCCCACCCGGCGCAACACGTTCGGAAAGCGCGCGGCGACTTCGGCGGCTTCTCGCTCGCCCAGGGTCAAGAGAGCCTCGAAGCGGTCGCGGACCGGATCGTTGAGACCGGTGAGTGATCTGGGCCGGGGACCGAAATGGGCCTCGGTGCCGTCGGCAAGAATGGCGTCGATGGCAATCACGTTGTCGCGCATGGTGCCGTAGTGGATCGATCGCCCACCGCAGGAATTGTTCGCCGTCATGCCGCCGATGGTTGCGCGGGAGGCTGTTGAGACGTCGACGGGAAACCACAGGCCGTGGGGTTTGAGGTGACGGTTTAACTCATCGAGCACGATACCAGGTTCGACAACACACCGCTTGGCCTCCACATCCAGGCTCAAGAGCTTGTTGAGGTGTTTTGAGGTGTCGAGCACTAAAGCTTCGTTGACCGTCTGGCCAGCTTGCGAAGTGCCACCGCCGCGCGGCAAGAGAGGGACCCCTTCGTCTCGCGCCAGACTGATGGCCGTGCGCACATCATCGAGTGTCTCTGGGATGGCCACCCCAAGGGGCATCATCTGATAGATCGAGGCATCGGTGGCGTAACGTCCGCGGCTGAAGGCATCGAACATGACCTCGCCGCGAAGCGACGACTTCAAGCGACGTTCCAATCCGGGACGCACGGTTGCGGGCATGGGGCAAATCCTCTAAAACACACTTGACGTAATTATGAATTCATAATTCAATATTAGCAATGAAAACCTGAACCCAAGCGGGTTCGCACCAGTGATTGGGAGCTAAAGCGGTGAGACAGGCCGGGCGACATTTTCTTCAGATACCAGGTCCGAGCGCCGTGCCGGACCGCATTCTCCGGGCCATGGATATGCCCGTTCAGGACCATCGTGGGCCGGGCTTTGGAGAGCTCGGCATGAGCGCTGTGGAGGGGATGAAGTCCATCTTCAAGACGGCCGGTCCCGTGGTCATTTACCCCTCATCGGGCACCGGTGCGTGGGAAGCGGCCCTGGTGAACGTGCTCTCTGCCGGCGATAAATGCGTGATGGTCGAAACCGGTCACTTCGCCAGTCTTTGGGCCCACTTAGCCCGGAAATTTGAGTTGCAGCCTGAGGTGATCGAGACCGATTGGCGCCGGGGGGCTGACCCCAATCTCCTGGAGGAGCGGCTGCGGGTGGACAGCGCTCATGAGATCAAGGCAGTCTGTGTGGTTCACAATGAAACCTCCACCGGCTGCACGTCCAGAATTGCCGAGATCCGCAAGGCCATCGATGCGGCCGGACATCCGGCTCTCTTGATGGTCGACACCATTTCGGGCCTGGCGTCAGCGGACTTCCGGTTTGACGAATGGGGGGTGGATGTTGCCGTTTCAGGCTCCCAAAAAGGCCTGATGCTCCCGCCCGGATTGAGCTTCAATGCGGTGAGCGAGAAGGCATTAGAGGCGTCAAAGACCTCCACGCTGGCAAAATCCTACTGGGGCTGGGCTGAAATGATCGCCGCCAATGCGACAGGCTATTTCCCCTACACCCCGGCAACGAACATGCTTTACGGGCTGATTGAGGCGGTCGCAATGCTGCATGAGGAAGGGCTGGAGAATGT
>JBCDIP010000494.1:0-3317 GCA_038748855.1 Pseudomonadota bacterium | reverse complement strand
GTTCTGGAGCAGGCTCAGCCATCTCCACCATTGGCCGCGGCGCCGCCGGTACAGAATCGGCAGCAAATGAGACCGGCGACAGCGTCTCAGAGGCCATAGGCTCTGGCTCGGCTGCAACGGGCTCAGCCAGATCCACCATAGGCTGCAGTGCTACTGGCTCGCGCTCAGGTATAAATGCCACCGATGGCGGCGTCTCTTGATTCGCAGGTTCCGGGGCAACTGAAGCAGGCTCAGCCCTATCCACCGCGGTGTGCGGCGCAATCGGCTCTGAATCAATATTGAACGTCCCTAAAGGCGGCTCGATGGGAGCCGGACCTGCCTGGTCAGCGGCGGGCGGTTCGGGGGTTGGTGGGACGGGGATGGACACCATGGGTGTCGGCGTCTGTGCCACAGGAGCAACCTCAGGTGCGCTCGGGGCCGGAACTGCAACAACAGGAGCCGGCTGAGGTGCGGGGACCGACACGATAGGCCGATCCGGCCCATCGGCCATGGCCGGCTCTGGCAAATCCACAAAACCCGGCGCTTGCCGGCGGGCTGATTCCGGCAGGGGCTGAGGCAAAGACGGGGCCGGCGCCATTGAGTTGGACGCAGGAATTTCAAAGGTTTCTGAAGGCTGAGCCTGGGGTTCGGGCTCTGGCTCTGGCTCTGGCTCTGGCTCAAGCTGGGGCTCTAGCTCAGGCTGGGGCTCCGGCTCTGGCTCATGCTGCGGTACTGGTTGGGGCTGGACTTGAGCCTCAGGCTCGGGCGTGGCTTGGGCCGCCACCGCTGCTTCGGCCGCAGCCCGGGCGGAAGAATTGATGCCCGGCACGAGGGGTTTATCGTCGAACAGGGCCGCCATCTCATCCAGCGCCTGAGTGATGGCCGACCGGGTCGCAGGCGAAACCTTGGGAACCGCCCAGTTTTGCCCCTGTTCGTGGGACACGTGGTGGCTGCTCTCAGAGGGAGATTGGGCGTTCCCGTTGCCGGGTGCCGCATGGGATGACGGTTTTGCTTCTGACACTAAATACGCGCCCCAATGTCACCAATCTTCTTAGCCCGCCGCCACAGATTAGGCCCAAGGAAACCGGTTGACGGAAAAACCCCAAACACACTAAATCTGCTCCGGCATGGCAAATTTAGGGATTTAGGCTTAACAAACGGCTAAATTTGCTCCCTCCAACGCTTCTTGAACTTTGACCCAGGCGGACCATTATGCGCACATTTCCAACCTTAAAAGACCTTGCCGCCGAGCAAGGCAACGAGCTCGGCGTGAGCGATTGGCTGGTCATCGATCAAGAGCGAATCAATATGTTCGCTGATGCCACAGACGATCATCAATGGATCCACATTGACCCAGAGCGCACTCAGGCCGAATTGGGCATGAGCACCATTGCCCATGGCTATCTCACCTTGTCGCTGGTTGTGCCCTTCGTGCAGCAGATCTTCTCGGTGGACAGCGTCAAGCGCGCCATCAACTATGGCAGCAATAAAGTCCGCTTCACAAACATGGTTCCGGTGGGCTCTCGCGTGCGCGGCCGGCTCAAATTGTTGCGAGCCACCTTGGGAACCGGCAACTGCCGCATTATCTCTGAGGTTGCAGTGGAGATCGAAGGCCAGACCAAACCGGCCATGATGGCAGAGACCATTACACTGTTCTACGAATAACTTCCTGATAATAGGACTAAATCTAACATGAAGGTGACTAAAACCGACGCCGAATGGCGCGATCAACTGACCCCGGAGCAATATCGGGTCACCCGCGAACACGGCACCGAACGGGCCGGCACTCACCCGTATAACGCCGAGAAGCGCAACGGCATGTTCAACTGCATCTGCTGCAGCCGCCCGTTGTTTGCCTCAGGCACCAAGTTCGAATCCGGCACCGGTTGGCCGAGCTTCTATGCTCCAGAAACTGAAGACGCTGTGAGCGAGCACAAGGACCGTTCGTGGTTCATGGTGCGCACCGAAGTGCGCTGCGCGGACTGTGATGCCCATTTGGGGCATGTGTTCCCGGATGGGCCCCAGCCCACCGGCCTGCGCTACTGTATGAACGGTGCAGCGCTCGACTTTGAGCCAGACGAGGAGTAGTGGCCCCGTGACGAAGAAAGATGGGCCCACCGCCCCTCCCCTTGCCCCAAAGAAGCCCGTCACCCGCGAGATGCACGGGATCAGCTCCAGCGATAACTATCACTGGCTGCGTGACGACAACTGGCAGGACGTCATGCGGGACCCCTCTGTTCTGCAGGCCGACATACGCGCTTACCTGGAGGCCGAGAACGCCTATACCGACGCGCAGTTGGCTCACACCAAAGAGCTGCAGGATCAGCTGTTTGCCGAAATGAAAGGGCGCATCAAGGAGGACGACAGTTCTGTCCCTACTCCGGACGGCCCGTTTGCCTATCTGACCTCCTATGTGGTGGGCGGCCAACATCCGCGCCTGTGCCGACAGGCCCGCGAGGGCGGTGATGAGATCGTGTTGCTGGACGGCGATGCCTTGGCGGACGGCAAGGCGTTCTTTGAGTTCGGCGGGTTGAGCCATTCTCCAAACCATGAGCTGGTGGCCTGGAGTGCCGATGAAAACGGCTCTGAGTATTGCACCCTGCGCATCCGCGACGTGGCAACCGGCGAAGACCTTTTGGATAAGGTTGAGGACGTGGCCGGCGGCGCCACCTGGAGCAATGACAGCCGCGACCTCTATTACTCCAAGCTGGATGAAAACCATCGTCCGTCAAAGATTTACCGGCACCGGCTCGGGACCAGACAAAGCGACGATGAACTGATGTTCGAGGAAGCTGATCCGGGCTTCTTTGTCGATGTGGACGCAACCCAGTCCCGCCGTTTCATGGTGATCTCAGCCAGTGATCATCAGTCCTCCGAGCACTACCTGATCGACACTGAGGCTGAGGCGGCAGAGCCTGTGCTGATTTCACCGCGCCAGCCCGAGATGGAATATGACGTAGAGCATCAGGGCGATCGCCTGTTGATCTTGACCAACGTGGACGATGCGGAAGACTTTAAGATTGTGGAAGCGCCGGTGAGCGCACCGCAGCCGGAGAATTGGCGCGATGTGGTGCCCCACAAGTCCGGGCGGCTGATCTTGTCCCACACCGCCTTGAAGGACTTTCTGGTGCGCCTGGAACGCGAGGATGGCTTGCCCAGGATCGTCATCACCGAGACAGCCACCGGCGAGGAACACGCCATCAGTTTTGAGGAAGAGGCTTATAGCTTAGGCCTTTCAGCCGGCTACGAGTACGACACCGATTGGGTGCGTTTTACCTATTCCTCCCTGACCACGCCGGCGCAAGTGTACGATTACAATATGCGCACCCGCGAGCGGG
>JBCDIP010000493.1:0-3332 GCA_038748855.1 Pseudomonadota bacterium | reverse complement strand
TGGGCACGCCGGATGTGCTGGTGGCGGTAGGCATTTCCTATTGGGCTTGGACCGGGCCATGGGTTGATCCGGGCGAGCTGCTGGCAAGTGCCGGCGAGCAAGCGGCGATCATGGCTGATGCTGGCGCCGACCTTCTAATGCTGGAGATGATGGTCGATATCGAGCGGATGCTGGTGACGCTGCAGGCTGCGCAAGCAACAGGCCTGCCGGTATGGGTGGGTTTGTCGTGCAAGCCGAATGATGCCGGGACGATGTGCCTTTATCAAGGAGACGCTTTGGCGGATGCGCTCGACGAGCTTGCCCCTCGGAACGTTCCTCTGGTCAACATCATGCACACAGAGGTCGATTACATCGATGCGTGTCTGGATGTGGTGGCCGACCACTGGGCTGGCCCGGTGGGGGTTTATGCCCACTCGGCCCGGTGGGTGGACAATGTGTGTTACTACGACCAGACGGTCTCTCCGTCGGAATATGCCGCCAGCGCCAAAGGGTGGCTCTCCCGGGACGTTCAGGTGATCGGATCTTGTTGCGGCTTGGGGGCAGATCACATCGCGGCGCTTAGGCCCCTGGTGTGACGGTCCGGTAATTGCCTACTTCACGTAAGGCTCGCCGATGGCTGCCGGAGGATGGGCGCGGCCGATGAAGCCTGCCAAGAGCAACACTGTCATTATATAAGGCAACGCCAGCATGAGCTGCACGGGCGCTTCGCCGATGAGCGGAAGTTCAACCCCTTGCAGCCGCGCCGCGCCGGCTTCCAAGAACCCGAACATGAGGCAGGCGCCAAAGGCCTGGGCCGGGCGCCACTTGCCGAAGATGACCGCGGCCAACGCGATGTAGCCTTTGCCGGCAGACATCTCGCGCACGAAGCCGGCGCCCTGGCCCGTGGAAAGGTAGGCGCCTGCAACTCCGCACAGGAGGCCCGCGATGATCACCGCCCGATAGCGCAGCCAGATGACGGAGACGCCTGCGCTGTCCACAGCCTCAGGAACCTCGCCCACCGCGCGCAGGCGCAGACCGAAACGGGTCTTATACAGCAGCCAGGCGCTGAGCGGCACAGCGGCCAGGGCGAGATAGACCAGCACGTTATGTCCGCTGATCAGCTCCCGGTAGACGGTGCCGATCAGGGGCACTTGGTTCACGCCCTCAACGAACCACCAGGTGATGGGACCGAAACGTTCGCCGGATGTGAGCGGAGGGGTTTGCCCGCCTTGGCGGAAGAGGGCGATGCCGATGGTCACCGTGAGGCCGGAGGCCAGGATGTTGATGGCGAGCCCGCTTACCACCTGATTGCCCCGATGGGTGATGCAGGCAAATCCGTGCACGAGGCCTAAGGCCATGGAGACGGTGATCGCCGCCATGACACCGAGCCAGGGCGAGCCAGATAGGTGAGCTACCGCTGCGGCTGTGAAGGCTGCGCTTAGCATTTTGCCTTCAAGGGAGATGTCGATGACGCCGGAGCGTTCAGAGAAGATGCCGGCCATGGCGCACAGGATGAGCGGCGCGGCCAGGCGCAAGGTGGCATCGAACGTCAGGAGAAGCTGAAGCGCGAATTCAGACATGGGCTGCCTCGCGCTTGGCGGCATAGCGGGCCAAGAGCCGGGCCACCGGCGGGTTGAACATGTAGGCCAGGGCGCCGGAGAACAGGATGATCATACCCTGGATGAGGAGCACCATCTCGCGGGTGATGGACTGGAACTCAAAGTCGAGTTCCGCTCCGCCCTGGTAGAGCGCGCCGAACAGGAGGCTTGCTAAGAAGATGCCGATTGGGTGGTTGCGCCCCATGAGCGCCACAGCGATGCCGGTGAAGCCGTAGCCCGCTGTGAAGTTCAGAACCACGCGATGCTGAACGCCCAAGATCTCGTTGGTTGCCATGAGCCCGGCCAAGGCGCCGGAGATGGCGAGCGTGAGGATGATGACCTTCGGCACGTTGATGCCGGCATAACGGGCCGCCTCCGGGTTCTTTCCGACGGTGCGGATTTCATAGCCAAGCCGGGTGCGCCAGATCAGGACCCAAAATCCGAACAATGCCGCAAGCGCGATCAGGAACGAGAGATTAAGTGGCGAGTTTGCGATTTGGATGCCGAACACGCCCAACACCGCTTGGAGGGAAGGCAGCTGGCCTGCCGGCTCAAACTTCGGGGTCTGAGGCGACATCTGTCCTGGTTCAATAAGAGGGCCGGCCAAGAGCCACACCATCAACGAGGCGGCGATGAAATTGAACATGATGGTGGTGATCACGATGTGGCTGCCGCGCTTAGCTTGCAGATAGCCCGGCACGATGCCCCATGCGGCACCGAACAAGGCGGCGCCCAAAACCGCCAGCGGCAAGACGATCAAGGATGGCATGACGCCTGCAAGGGAAAGAGAGATCAAACCGGCGCCAAGCCCGCCCACATAAGCTTGGCCCTCCCCGCCAATGTTGAACATCATGGCATGAAAGGCGACCGCCACAGCGAGGCCGGTAAAGATGAAGTTGGTGGTGTAATAGAGCGTGTAGCCCAAACTGCCGGGATAGACGAAGGCGCCCTTTATCATCACGCCCAATGCTGTGATGGGGTTCTCGCCTATGGCCAGCACAATGAGCCCACACACAAAGAAGGCCGCCAATAGATTGAGCGCAGGCAGCAAAAAAAGGTCTGCCCAGCGCGGCAAAGGCGGTGTGGCGCTCATGCGGCTTTATCCGGGGCGATGCCGGCCATCATCAGGCCAAGGGTCTGCTCGTTGGCCTCTGAGCGCTCGATGATCCCGACCTGTTCGCCATTGTTCATGACCATGATGCGGTCGGCGAGGCCAAGAACTTCTTCCAATTCTACGGAGACCAGGAGGATGGCCGCACCGGCGTCGCGCAGAGCAATGAGTTCTTTATGGATGAACTCAATCGCCCCGATATCTACGCCGCGCGTGGGTTGACCCACAATAAGGACGCCCGGTGCAGCATAGAGTTCGCGGGCGATCACCAGCTTTTGTTGATTGCCGCCTGAGAAGTTCTTGGCTGCCAGGTGCGGATTGTCCGGGCGCACGTCATGGGCGCTCATCAGGCCCTGGCAATGGGTAGTCACGGCCTTGCTCTCGATCAATCTGCCTTCACCGGTTTGTTTGGCATAGTGGTAGCCCAGAATGGCATTCTCGCGGGCTTCAAATCCCAGCACCAAGCCAAACTTGTGCCGGTCTTCAGGGATATGAGCCAGGCCCACTTGGCGCATGATCTGCGGGTCTGTGTGTCCGTCCGCGGTGATGGTCTGGCCAAGGATTTTGATGGTTCCCGCCGTGGGAGGACGCATTCCGGCGAGCGCCTCGAGAAGCTCGCTCTGGCCGTTCCCGGCAATACCGGC
>JBCDIP010000492.1:0-3333 GCA_038748855.1 Pseudomonadota bacterium | reverse complement strand
TGCTGAATGCCGGTGAGGCAGGGCAAGGCTTCATGAATGTGGCCTCGGCTGCGGCGGGGCGGCTCAAAGGCGGGGCGGCAAAAGTCTCCGTGCTGTCTTCTGCCCTGTTCGGCTCCATCTCTGGCTCTGCTTCAGCAAACGTAGCCTCCACCGGCGCGGTCACCCTGCCGACCATGCGTAAGCTGGGGTATCCAAAAGCCCTTGCCGGGGCGGTGGAGGCGGTGGCCTCCTCCGGCGGACAGATCATGCCGCCCCTTATGGGAGCCGGGGCCTTCGTCATGGTGGAGCTCACCGGCGTGCCCTACACCTCCATCATTTTGGCCGCGCTTTTGCCGGCCATCTTGTATTTTGCTGCCGTCTGGGTGGGGATCGACGCCTTCGCCCAACGGCATGATCTGCCGGCGTTGAAAACTGAAGACCGGCCCACCCGCCGCGATGTGCTCATCACGTCCGCCTTCTTTGCCGTTCCCTTCGCCATTCTCCTGGAGCGCATGTTTGTTGGGGGCTTCACGCCTCAATATGCGGCCTGTGTTGCGATCCTGGCCGGCGGGGCCATGCTGCTCCTCGACGGCAAGCTGACCTTGTCCTGGCCGCGCACGGTTGATCGGTTCGAGGCAGCGGCCGTTGGCGCCGGGCGCCAGATTGCCACCAATGCCTCCATCATAGTGTTCGCAAGCATCGTAATCGGCGTGCTCGGCCAAACCGGGCTGGGCGTTAAGATCACCTCACTGATCCTCTCCGCCTCAGGCGGCACCTTGTGGCCTGCGCTGCTGCTCACCGCCGTGGCGTGCCTGGTGTTGGGCATGGAGGTGCCCACCACCGCGGCCTACGTCATCTGTGTCTCCGTGGCCGGGCCCGCCTTGCAGCAGCTCGGTCTCGAGCCGTTGCAGGCCCACTTGTTCGTCTTCTGGTTTGCACTGCTCTCCACCATTACCCCTCCGGTATGCGGAGCGGTGTTCATCGCGGCCGGCATGGTGGAGGAGAACTGGCTGGTCGTGGCCGCACGCGCCATGGTTCTGGGCGTTGGGCTTTATCTCATTCCGCTTGGCATGATTGCCAATCCAAGTCTTATCGGCTTGGAGCAGGAGGCGTTCTCCGCCTTGTTCGCCGCGCTTAAAGTGGGGATCGGGCTCGCAGCCATCTCCTTCGGTATCATTGCGCCAAAGGCTTTCTGGCTTCGCATCCTATTGGTGGTGGCAGGGGCCGCAACCCTGTTTGTGCCGCTCTCAGCCCCTTAACTGCCTGCACCGCTTGGTGTATGCGTTTCTTCCCCACGCCGTTCGTTCAATCACAAAGGATCCCGTCCCATGCCCACAGCACTCATTCAAGGCCGCGTTGCCACCGAACATACCGACCGGCTGCGCAGCCTGGTGGGGAGCGACTGGGAGGTTTTGGAATGGGATCCGCGAAAGCAGGAGGAGGACGCGTTCGCGCCCATGCTGGTAGAGGCGGATGTAGTGATCGGCGGCAAAATCCCGCTTGACCCGTGGCCGGCTGTGCCCAAGCTCAAGCTCTTTCAGATCCCCTGGACCGGCTATGACTTTCTAAAACCAGACGAAATCCCGGCTGGCGTTCCGGTGTGCAATACCTTTGAGCACGAGACCTCCATCGCCGAATATGTGCTCCTCGCCATGCTGGAGTGGCAAATCGGCCTGCGCAACATGGACAAGGGTTTCCGCGCCCATGGTTGGGGCGGCCGGGGCCCTGGTGAGAGCTTGATCCATGGCGAGGTGCGCGGCCGCACCGTGGGCATTGTGGGCTATGGTCACATCGGTGCGGAGGTGGCCAAACGCGCCGCCGCCTTCGACATGCGCGTGATCGGCGTCAGACGCAGCACTCAACCCACACCTGAGAACCTAGATTGGCTGGGCACCACCGACCGGCTTGATGATCTGTTGGCCGAGAGCGATTTTGTCGTCATCGCCTGCGATCTCAACGACGAGACGCGCAATCTCATCAATGCGGACCGCTTCAGCAAGATGAAGCCCGATGGGGTGATCATCAACGTCTCGCGCGGCGCAGTGGTGGAAGAAAAGGCGCTCTATGAGGCTCTGTCAGAAAAGCGCATTGGCGGCGGGGTGATTGATGTCTGGTACAACTACATGAAGCCGGACGAGCCGGAGCCTTGGCCGACCAACTACCCGTTCGAGAAGCTCGATAACCTGATCGCATCCGCCCACGAATGTGGCTGGACCCTGGAGCAGGTGGCCCGGCGCTGGGCGTTCGTGGTGAGCAATATTGAGCGGGCCATGCGCGGCGAAGAGCTCAAGAACGTGGTCTTCACCGGCACTCAACAAGGATAAGGGAGACAACGGCAATGCCCGTCTATGAATTGCGCACCTACACGCTCTATGTGGGAAAGCTTGCTGAGGCCGTGAAGCTCTATCAGGAGCTCGCCTGGCCCGCTCTCCAGGCCGGTGGTTATGATGCAAAGCTGATCGGATACTTCACGTCAGATGTGGGCACCCTGAACAGCCTGGTGCACCTGTGGAAATTTGACGATGATGCCGACCGCCGCGCCCATTGGGGGCGGCTCTTCCAGGACGATGACTTCATGAACTTCGCAGGCAAATTCCGCCCATTGGTGATCGAGCAAAAGAACCAGCTGCTCCTCCAAGCCCCGTGGGGTCCGCATCCTTAGGTCAGCCTTGCCCGTTCTTGTATTTGCTGAGCAAGGCGTAGACCGTCCGGTTCACCGGGGCATCCAGTCCGGCTGCTTGGGAGAGTCGGTCCACCGCTCCTGAGATCCAATCAATCTCCAAGGCGCGTCCATGTTCCAGATCGATCGCCGTTGACGCCCGCATGGTGGGTGGCAATTTTTGTGTTGCAGACCAGATGTTGTCTTCAATCGTGTCGGGCAACGCCACGCCCCGGGCCCTTCCGAGCGCGGCTGTTTCTGCAACAATGGCCCGGAAGAGAGCCCCAAGTTTCTCATTGCCGGTGATATCGGAAATGGTGCAGCGCGCAGCGGCTGTGACACCGGAGACAGCAGAGAACAGAACGAACTTGGACCAGAGGTCGCGTAAGATATCGTCGGTCTCGGGAGAAGAGGAACCCGCCTCGTTGATCGCAGCGCGCAGGGCATCGATCCGCGCTGAGGGCTTGCAATCCCGTTCTGCCACGATGAAGCGGTTGAACTCGCCCACCTGCTTGATCAGGCCCGGCTCGGCGATCGTGGTGGAGATTTGGGCCACCCCATTGCCCACATTTTCTTCAGGCAGGATTTCCGCCAGGAGGTCTGAGGCCTCAACCCCGTTCAAAAACGGCACAACGATTGTCTCAGATCCAACCATAGGATGGCACAGCTTGGCGGCGGCCTCTAAGCCATCGCCC
>JBCDIP010000491.1:0-3334 GCA_038748855.1 Pseudomonadota bacterium | reverse complement strand
GGCGCTGTTCCAAGTGGGCATCTATGCGGGCGTGCCGGCCTCGCTGTCCGGCTTTAAGGCCGCCCATGCCACCTTGAAAGACATAGGCGCGATCTAATGGAGAGCGCGCTGCATGATGCAGGGCGCCGGTTCCTTGCCCTGGTGCGCGAAGACATTGCGGGCGAGGCGCCAAACCATCCCGGCATCGCATCCGGGCTTGCGCGGCTTGATGAGGTGATGGCGCTGGACAGCTTTCAGGCCAAGCCTTTGGAGGCCCATCACACAGTGGGGTGTAAGTGGGTCGATGCGGGCCAAGATATTCTTGCGCAGACCCGTCCTGAGCTTGCCGAGTTGATCGGCGAGCTCAAAGGCGGTCTCGCCTGGCAGGCCAATGGGGTCTATCCGGAAGAGAAGTTTCCAGATGGCTATTTTGATGACTGGGCGTTCACCCAGGTCATTGGCCGGGGCGGACTGTTCTTAGCTGACGATCTCATGCTCGGCATGTTCGCCATGGGGCCGAACATTTTTTACCCCAAGCACAATCATGCTGCGCCAGAGCTCTACTATCAGCTCACCGGAACCCACAAATGGCAAAGGGGAGATGGGCCATGGACCAGCAGCGGCTCGCCCGCCATGATCTGGCACGATGGGTATGAGGTGCACGCCACGGAAACCCTGGACGTGACGTTCCTGTCCATCTGGATGTGGAGCAAGGATGTCTATAACTGGCCTGTGCTGACGTGATCAGTCGTCCTTGATCAGGAAGTCATCGGCGGTGAGCTCTGTGGGCTTGCCGCCGGCTTTCACGGCCTCGCGCTCTTCCAGATAGTCTTCGGTCCGCACCACCCGCGGCTGACCGCCGCCCATGGTGAACGGGTCGTTGGCGGATGTGGCCTGGTGGATGATCCGGCAGTCGTCGCACATTTGGATGAGGCTCTGGGAGTCTGCGTCGGCGAACATTTCATGCTTGCCGGCCAACTGGTCCATGATGCGCTCAATGGTGCTCTTGGTGCCGAAGGGCTTGCCGCATTTGATGCACTCGAACGGCTCTTCTTCATGCAAGATGGTGGGTGAGAGCGCCTCCGGTGAAAATGAGTAGCGCGGCTCCAATGTAATGACGCTTTCCGGACACGTGGTGCGGCAAAGGCCGCATTGCACGCAGGCCTGCTCCACAAAGCGAACGGAGGGTTTGTCCGGATTGTCAGCGAGGGCACCGGCCGGGCAGGCCGAAACGCAGCTGAGGCAGAGCGTGCAGCCTTCCGTGTCCACTGAGATGCGCCCATAGGGTGAACCTGCGGGCAGCGAGATGATCTCTTGAGGTGAGGGGGCCTCGTTGTTGAGCGCGGCCAGTGCCGTTCGGGCGGTTTCCCGCTTGCCGGCGAGGGCGGTGAAACTGTGAGCCTTCAGCGCGGTGGGGTATGTGACCTCCCACAAGGCCACTTCGGCCGCGTCGGGGTCGGCCTCTTCAATGATGTGGAGGCGTCCTTCCGTCTCGTAGCCCATGCCGGCAAGGAGCGCGCTCATGAGCTCCATCTGGCTTTGAAGGCCTGCGACTTCATGCAGTTTCTTCGGATCTGCCAGAAAAGTGATGTTCGTGGCGCCTGCCGCGAACGCCACGGCCATCCAGTCATGACCGATTTGGGTGACCTCGTTGACTGTGACCGGAATGGTGCTGGCAGGTAGCCCGCGGCCAAAACGGGAGATAGCACCGATAATGTCGGCCCCATGACGCTCATCGTGGATCAGAAGCGTGGGTGCTGTGCCTCCTGCGCCCAGATAGGTGGCCAGAAGGTTTTGCACGCGCGAGGTCAGATCATCGCGCGCCGGCATCATGTAAGAGACCGCACCGGTCGGGCACACAGACGAACAGGCCCCGCAGCCGCCGCAGACGGCGTGATCAATGGCCACATGATCGCCATCAGACGAAATGGCCGAAGCCGGGCAAATGTCGAGGCAGTTGCTGCAGCCGATTTGCGTGCTGCGCGAATGGGCGCAGATGTCCGGATCGTAGCGCACGTAAAGGGGCTTTTCGAACTCACCGGCCAGATCAGAGATCTCAAACATGGCCTCGGCCAGGCCCACCGGGTTCGATGGATCCACGCGGAAGTAACCGTCGCGTTTTTCATGGGCCGGGAAGAGGGCATCGCCGCCGGACAGATCCAAAATCAAGCTGCAAGTGCTTGACGCCCCGTCGCGGGGCATGACGAAGCCGAGTTCGGAGCGCGAGGAGGGCATGGCCGGCGCATAGCCGTTTACTACGATCTCAAAGGCGCCGAAATGGCCAGCCGCGCCGGTAATCTTGCCGCGGTAGATCGGAACATCCACGACGCCTGGCGGAATAAGGTCGCTGGCTTCAGTGAGCATCAAGGAGACGTTGAGGCGGGTGTTGAGCTTGCGGGCTATGTCCAACGCCTGCTGGCCAGCGCCGTAGACCAGACAGAGTCCGTCCGAGGCCAAAGGCATAGAGCCCGGTGCCTTGGTGTCCAAACTGGCTTCGGCCAGAAGAGCTGCAATTTTGGGGGCGGTCTTGACCTTGTCAGCAGTCCAGCCCGCCCGCTCGCGAATGTTGACGAACGACACGCGTCCGGCAGCGTCGGCTTCCTCGGCGATTTCCGCAAACAAAGGCGCTTCCTGTGTGCAGGCAACGCGGATCGCACGCCCATCGGTGAGGGCTGCTTCGAATGTTGTGCATTGGCTCCGACACAGCTCCGAGCTGACCGGTAGCCCGCTCTCGTGGCCCAGTGCGCGACCGAGTGCGTCGCCGTCGATCGTCATCGTGTTCTGGCAATTGCAAACGAGGAGCTGCGTGTCCGACATAATGGCTACATTCCGGTGTTTGGGAGCGGTGGACCGTGCCGAATGCGGGCGGTACTTTCAAGGGCTACCGATGGCGAGGTGGACAGGGCCACCAGCCTGTCGCGCGCTGAAACATGAAAGTAGGTCCGGGCATGACCATTGCGGCCACCCACATGATCACACTGCCCGTCGGCGTTGTCGTTGCACGCGACACATTCGACGAGGGCTGGGAAGACGAGCGGTTCACGCCGGTCGACGTCTTTGCCGATCCGCCGCCCGCGACCGACTGGTTGGAATTGCGCCGGGAGGAGGGCGGGCGGGTCATCTATTATGCCGGGATCGCGACGATCGATATGCATCGCAAGGAAACCGCCGCCTATCTTGCCAACCTCGATCAGGACGCACCCGTCGTTTACGTTATTCTGCGTGAAGACGATGACATCGAAAATGCGATGCCGGTGACGCTGCACGGCGCCACGGTTTCGCCGCTTGAGGCCGAAGCACACGGCGAAGGCGGCGACGAAATTGTCGGCGCGGTGCCGATGCCCAAAGCGGTGCT
>JBCDIP010000490.1:0-3335 GCA_038748855.1 Pseudomonadota bacterium | reverse complement strand
GCCGTGGCAGCCCTCTCAGGCACAGCTCTCCTGGCAGGCACCTGGAAGCACGGGGGCTTCGCCTCCCGGAACGGCGGGGGCGCGTTTAAGGCGTTCGCTGGAGATCTTAGCACCGATGTGCGCGATTTCGCGCTCTCCGGCGAAACGGTTTACGCCGCAACCGCCACAAAGGGCGTCTATGAAAGCAGTGACAGCGGACAGAGCTGGAGACGGGTTGGAGGCCGGGCGCTCCCGTTTCTGTGGTCCCTCACTTTGGGCCCAGACGCGCTTTATGCCAGTTCTCCGCAAGCCGGCGTCTTCGCACTCATGGACGGCGCTTGGCAGCACATCTTCATGGAAGACAAGATTTACGCCGCCGCAACCCCGCCAAACCCCGGTGGCGACATCGCGCTTGCCGGCGAAACCGGGCTCTATCTGGGCCGCAGAGGAAACTGGCGAAAACTGGTCAGAGACGAGAAATTTGCCGAGGTCCTCATCGCCCCGGACGGCACGATACTGGCCGGCTCCTGGCAGGACGGTCTGGCCGTCATCGCTGAAGATGGCAGGGTGAGCAAGCGGATTTTGAAGGGCAAGGCCGTGATACACCTAAAGATTGCAAACCAGACGCTCTATGCCGGAACCTGGGGCGATGGCCTCCACATTCTTCCGCTCACTGAGATTTTGTCCAAAAATCCCTGAAACCGGCCCTGTTTGCGTGCAATACCAAGACAACACAACCGCATGGTGGCCTCTTTTAAGCCTTCCCTAACCTTGAACAAAGATCACCCTAGGTTGTTTACGCTCCGCTTTACTGGGCTCTGTTAGCTTCCCCTTCAATAGGTTGGGCCGTGGGAGGCGCTTGGAACATGCAGGTTCGCGACAGGCAGCATCAGAGGATCGTTCTTCTGGTCGCCCTCATCATCGTTATTTCCTCCGTCAGTTTGTGGCGTGAGCTGGCCGGTCTCATGCAGACCGGGTTTACTCTGACCATCACCGGTGGTTTGATCAACGGGCTGGTAAGTGCCGGTATCATCGGGATGATTTCCCTGGCCGGCTTCTTCTTCTGGCGGTCTTCGCAAGACACCAAATCCTATTCAGAGCTGGTCTATTACGACGAGCTGACAGGCCTTCCCAACAAGCGTCAGTTCGATCATCGCCTGCAGCAGGAACTGGACCGCTGCAAGCGCCACGGCGGGCTTATGGCCACCATGTACTTCGATTTGGACCAGTTCAAAGCGATTAACGATTGCTACGGCCACTCTGCCGGCGATACGGCCATTCAGCAGTTTGGCGAGCGCATCAAGCATGAGGTGCGCAACGAAGATGTGGTCGCCCGCCTCTCTGGCGATGAGTTTGCCGCTCTGGTCACCGAGCTGCGCACGCCGAGCGACATTGTTGTGCTGGCGGAGCGGATCATTGCCGCCATGCGCAAACCGATCCTCTATAACGGCAAGACCATCTATGTGGGTGTCTCCATTGGCGGCGCCATTATTGAGAATGGCGACATCAGCGCCGGCGAAGCCATGCGCCAGGCCGACTTTGCCCTGCTCCAGGCCAAAAACAACGGGCGCAACCAGCCGCAGCTCTTCGACCCTGAGATGGCTGAGGCCATCAGCTTGAAGAAGCGCATGGAAGCCGACCTGCGCGAAGCCATCGACAACAACCGCCTGCATGTGGCCTACCAGCCCCAGGTGGCCCAGGACGGCAAGACCATTTTGGGCGTGGAAGCGCTGGTGCGCTGGACCCATCCGGAGATGGGGGCCGTGCCGCCTGCGACCTTCATTCCAATTGCTGAGGAAACCGGCCTGATCGACACATTGGGTGAGAAGATCCTGCGCCAGGCCTGCCTCGACATCCGCGAGATGAAAGACACCAAGCTGGCGGTGAATGTCTCGCCGGTCCAGTTCCGTCAGGACAGCTTCGTGGACGTGGTGCGCGATATCCTGGATGAAACGAATTTCCCGCCCAATTCTTTGGAGCTGGAAATCTCTGAGGGCATCTTCAGCTCAAGTCCTGAAAAGGCCACGGCCACCATTAAGAAGCTGCGCGACCTGGGTGTGCGCATCGCCCTGGATGATTTCGGCACGGGCTATGCCACCCTGTCTTACCTGCGCGAGTTCAAGCTCGACCGCATCAAGATCGACCGCTCCTTCGTGAAGGACATGGAAAAGTCGGCCGATGCCCAGCAGCTGGTCTCCACCATGATCGAACTGGGCAGCGGTTTGGGGCTCTCCGTTACGGTTGAAGGCGTGGAGAACGCCGAACAGCGCGATCTTTTGTTCGACAGCGGCTGCGATGCCCTGCAAGGCTTCCACTTCTCCAAACCGATCCCCATGGACCAGCTGCGCCAGCTTAAACTGGAAGGCGAGGACGGAACGCCCGTCAGCTCCCGCAAGATGGCAATGGCCAGCTAGCCCGGGTGACAAACCGGCCCGTTTGTGTCATCTTCTGCGTCTTAGTCCGAAAGACAGGAACCCCTGCTCATGACTATTCGTATGATGATTGCCGGCCTTCTTATTGCTGCTCCAGCGCTCGCCGGAACGGCTTATGCAGGTTCTGACGTGGCCAAGCCAGCCGCTGTTGGCACCCCGCAAAGCACGCCGGTGCCTTCGGCCACCGAACCGAGCGCTTCGCCCATGCCCTCGACCATCGATAAGGGCTATGAAAGCGGCTATCCCGGCGGTTGCCCGTTCGGCCACGAGAAGACCACGTCAGCTGCCACATCGTAAGCTGACGCGCGGTCTGCCTGCCCTCTAGCGGGTCCGTTTATCTCCAGTTTTGCGTATGCCGCGCCGGTCAAGGCGCGCGGGTAAAGATTGCGTGGCTGTCCCATCTCCTGGGAAAGCCTGTCCGGCCGGCATGATTTGATGCTAAGTGGTGGTCCTAGAGCCAATCTAAGGGACGCCATGACCAAGTTTGAAAAGTCCTTCACCCAGCAGGAAGCCATTCCGGACGATGCCATTGAGGCAGCGGTCGAGGTCATGCGCTCCGGCCGCCTGCATCGTTACAACGTGCTGCCCGGCGAAACCTCCGAGGCTGAAAAGCTGGAGGCGGAGTTTGCCGCCTATATGGGCGTTCCCTACTGTTTGGCCTGCACCTCCGGCGGTTATGCAATCCACATCGCCGTGCGCAGCGTCGGCGTGAAGCCCGGCGATCTGGTGCTTTCAAACGCGTTCACCCTGGCGCCGGTGCCAGGCGCCATTGAAGCGGCCGGGGCCAAGCCCGTGCTGGTGGAAACCGGGGAGGATTACTGCATCGATCTGGCAGATCTGGACGCCAAGGCGGCCTCCAGCGGCGCGCGCTTTCTGCTGCTCTCCCATATGCGCGGACATATTGTGGATATGGATCAGATTATG
>JBCDIP010000489.1:0-3335 GCA_038748855.1 Pseudomonadota bacterium | reverse complement strand
TGGCGGCTTTCAAAGGCGCTGGACAGCTCCATCGACGAGGTTCTGAAGAATGACGATGGTTCCAACTTTCTGGAGCATCACCAGGGCAGCTCCATTCCAGTGCTCACCAGTCAGGACGGCAAATGCACGCTGGCCATAATCGGTGCACTTAGTGTGGTGGATTGGCTGCAATGGTACGATTTCCGCGCCGAGCCTGGCGGCGAACTGGCTTCAGAGCCTCATCAGCCGGGGTGCGTGGAGCATCTTTCGGTCTTGGCCGGGACCCTAGAGGTAACCGTGAACGGTGAAAGCAAGATCGCAACGGAAGGCGAAACCATCCGCTACCGGGGCGACCAGCCCCATAAGATCGTAAATGTGGGCGATGTGCCAGCCCACGCCACCATGGTTGATGTGCTGAAGCTGACCCTGGTTGAAAACAAGTGATAACGGGATCGACACCCCGTTAAATGTCATGATCTCCGGTTCTCTTCTCGCCGTCCCATTCCACGATAGTGCCTTTCCAGCCTTGGAAACTGGGATGAGATAGATCCAGCTTGCAGGTGTGTTCACCATCCGCACCGCTGCACAACGGGGCAGCTCGGAGCGTTGCCGCTGCGCGACCCCGGTTGCGTGCGCTGTGCGATGCTTTCTCGCGTGCATGGTGGGTCTCAGTGGTAGAACCAGTCTGGATTGGGTCACTTGAGGTGCGCGTCGCCAGACGGATAATTTCCTGCTTTGCTGACGCGAGGAGCAGCTTGCCGTCGTTCAACGTTGCATAGGAGTTCGCGCTGACCGTGTTCCCAACCGCCCCGACCAGGCCCAACATGGCTGTGGCGATGAATGCGCCTGCGGCGGCATACTCCAACGCTGTCACGCCGCTCTTGTCGCGGACAAACCGCTTTACTCTATACGCATACTCAACCACCGTAGCCTCCCTCTTTGAAATGAGCTTTCGCTCACGTCACAGGTCATTTGTGAGGCATTTGAATTAAATTCGATTGAAAAAACATACTTAACAATAACCAAACAAAAGCGCCTCCCAAGGAGAATTGACTCAACGCAAAAAGGGCGCAATGTGCCGGTCTGACAGCAACCCATCGGGCCGACCACCTTGGACACTTCTGCAATTGCACTTGCAACCTTCGGCTTCGCTTTTGCCGGGTTCATCAAAGGGCTGACCGGGCTTGGCTTTTCGTCCACCTGCCTGCCGTTCCTGGTGCTGGCCTTGGGTTTGAAGACGGCGATACCTTTGGTTTTGCTGCCCTCGCTCGCCACGAATGCGTCTGTCATGATTGATGCCGGCCATTTCCGAGAGACGTTGCAGCGTTTTTGGCCCATGTATCTCACCACACTCGCCGGATTGGGGGTGGGCTTATACTTCCTGGTTTCGCTGGACGAGGCCGGGCTTGTGGCGATCTTGGGCCTGGTGCTGATGGCCTATGGCGCCTATGCCCTGGCCAAGCCTGACCTGCGTCTGCCCAGCCGGCTTGAACAACCATTGGCGCTGCCGAGCGGTTTGCTCACCGGCGTGATCAACGGGTGCACCGGATGCCAGCTCGTGCCGTCCATGCCGTTCCTTATGGCGCTGCACATGGAGCCGAACCGGTTCTTGCAAGCCATCAACATCTCTTTCTCGTTGTCCTCGGTGGTCGTTGCGGCCGGGCTTGCCAAGTTCGGGCTGCTGACGTGGAAGGTTTTGGGCTTCTCCCTCCTGTCATTCATTCCGGTATTCTTGGGCATCTGGGTCGGCAGCAGGTTGCGCAAACAACTGTCTGTGGCTGCGTTCCGCACGGCGGCCTTGTCGGTGATGGTGTTGCTGGGGGCACTCTTGCTGCTGCGCCCGGTGTTTTAGGCGCCGATGACGGGCATCTCGCGCGGCGCGCGGCGGGTCAGCAGTTCGCAGCCATCCTCGGTGATCACCACGTTCTCTTCGTGAACGATCATCTTGCCCGGCGCATACTCCCTGCCCGGCTCAATAGTCATCACCATCCCCGGTATGAGGGGCGTATCGTCCCCTGGCATGTTTGAGGGCGGCTCTGTGAGCTGTAGCCCGAGCCCGTGGCCCAGACGGCCCACATTCAGGCCTTGAGACCCTTCCGCTTCCAAGACGGACGCCATAGCGCGGAAGAGATCGGTCGTGGTCGCCCCAGGCCTGGCGGCGGCTATGCCGGCTTCCGTGGCCCGCCAGACCGCATCGTGGGCTTTCGCTGCATCTTCGGTGAGGGGGCCGAAGGCAAAGTTGCGGTCAAAGTCGCATGAGTACCCGTCGTAAAGCGCACCGAGATCGATAAACAGTACATCGCCCTTGTCGAGAGCCCGCTCCCTGGAGCCCACAATGATTTGATCATAGCCACCGGGCCCTGAACACGCAGCGATGAAGGGAATGGCATCGGCGCCGCGCGCAATAAGCTCTGCGCTCAGTTTGCGCGCTGCGGAGAGTTCGCTGTCTCCCAGCTCCAGCCGGGTCGGCAATGCCTCAAAGGCGTGGCTGGCCAACTGGCAGATGTGTCGGATATGGCCGATTTCCCTGGCTGACTTCACCATCCGCAGCGACCAAATAAGCGGAGAGCCATCCACAAACTCCAGGCCAGGCAGTTTGGCCCGCAAGGTGTCGAAATCCTTGATGGGCATGCGGATGATGGATTCGCGTCCCATTTCCCAGCCGATGCGTCCGGACCGCCTGTCCAATCTTTCAAGGGTATCGGCCAAGAGCGAAATGCCATCATCCTCAGGTTGAGGCGCGGGCCAGCTCAGCACCCGGTCAATCCAAGTCGCCTCGAAAGCGGGCGCGCCAATCTCCGGCACAACTGCGATGGCGGCGCCGACGCGCGGCACGATCACAAACCAGGGCCGGGTGGGGCTCTCCCAAAACTGGGAGGAAAAACCGGAAAAGTACCGCACATTGTGGGGGGAGGTGACAACAATCGCGTCGAGGTCCTCTTCTGCCATGCGCAGGCGGGCGCGTTCGGCACGCGCTTCATACTCAGCGTTCGGGAAGCCTCTCTTGGGCGGCAGAGGGTTCAAAGCTGCGGCAGACCTTTGACAACACCGTCCTGCATCACATCCGGGTGATAGGCTTTACGCGCAAACACCTCGCGCACCATGGGCGCAAAATGCTCCAGGCTTTCGCTGCCATAGCCGGGATCAAAAGACGCCTGATCCCAGCGTTCGCAGAAATCAGCACAGGCCTGGTAGTGAGGGTGACCTTTAAACTTGTCGCGCGCGTTGCGGTCCCAGCCATAGTGATGACCGTAGTAATAGGTCTGGAACAATCCATGGTGCTCCACCACCCAAGCGCACTCCTCGCGCACGAAAGGCCGGATAATCTCGGCGGCCATACGATCGTGGTTTTGCGG
>JBCDIP010000488.1:0-3340 GCA_038748855.1 Pseudomonadota bacterium | reverse complement strand
GGAAAAAGCTGGAAGAAATCGGCTTGGAATTCATCGACTGAGGAGCCTTAGGGCTCCCCAATCGGCTGAACTTGCTCAGTGGCAGAGCTGCGAGTGCATGCGCCCGCCATCAACGGCGGCCTTAACGGTGCACCAAGCTTTCACAACTGGATAGTTGAGCTCAATGAAGCTCTGCTTGTGTGGGTGCGATTGCTGGTTCTCGATTGCCGCAATCATCGCTGCAGCTTCGTGTTCATCGTCCAGCAGGTCTTCGGCCAACTCCAGCAATAGCTCAATGAGTTTGCGCTCAGACTTCTCCCACAGCGCGGTAGGATCAACCTCCGCCTCAGACATGATGTCTGCAATAAGTTCTTGTTGGTGCATCTCGCCGTCCCTGTTTTTTGTATTCTGCACCATATCAACCGTGCATGTGAGGTTCCTTAAAACCTAAGGACTTCATAGCTTTACGCTTAAACGCGGCGTACTCAATCCATTCAAATTTCGCTCAAGTTTCCCTCAAATTCCGCTTAAATTTCGCTCAAATTTTACCGACTGTGGCGCAAGCCCAGCAATGCCGCGGGATTGGCGGTTTTGGAAGGTCGTCAAAATTGTCACGCATCAGAGGATTGAAACATCTTGTTAAGCATCTTCAGAAACACTGACGCCACGTAACCTTGAACAGTTTCAATCTTCTCAGGTCAGTGCAATGACACAGCGGCGTGGCGACATGTTAACGTGCCTTACGGCGTTTTGGACAAACCAGCGCGGAAATGTCGGCTTCGTTTTCGCCCTCATGCTGGTTCCCTTCTTGATTTGCGTGGGCCTGGCTGTGGACTATGGCCGGGCCGTCGTGGCCAAGCACGAGCTGCAAGTGGCGTTGGATACTGCCGTTTTGGCCGCCGGCTCCCTTAAGCTGGCAAGCGAAGAAGAACGCAAGCAGTTGGGCAAGGCTTTCTTTGAAGCAAACTTCGACACCTCGGGCCGCAACATTACTGTGCCGGACGATTTGGTCTCCATCCAAAGCGGGACTGTGACAGCCACCCAGTCGCTGGAGATTTCTACGCGCTTCCTGCAATTCTTGGGGTTTGCCGACCGGAACGGCTCTCCAAGCAAGCGGATCATTGGCGTGAAGACCAGCTCAACCGCACGTGTGCCGCAGGTCAGCAAGGCTGAGATTGCCCTGGTGCTGGACTATTCCGGCTCCATGGACGACGAACTGGGCGGCGCCACCAAGTACGTCACCATGCGTAACGCGGCCAACAATCTGATCTCCTTCTTGCATTCAGGGGCAAACAAGGGTGCGGGGATCGCGTTCTCCCTGGTTCCGTTTTCCTATGGGGTTAAGGCCAAACTCAAAGGCAATCACCTGACGGATGCATCCGCAAACAAGCTTTCCGGGGACACACGCATTGAAAGTTGCCTGTCGGGGCGCAAGGAGAATGTCACCAATGACACCGAGCCTGTGGATGATGTACGCCACCGCTGGCAACAGGATGACCTTTGGTATGACAAAGGCAGCTATAACTCCGACCGCACCGATAAGTGCAGCACCATGCTGCTGATGCGTGAGCTGACCAGCAGCACCGGGCTCTTGCAGGCAGATCTCAACTCCTGGGAGCCCTATGGCGGCACGCACATTTCCTCAGGCTTCCAGTTCGGCTGGCACGCCATTTCTCCCAACAGCGTGTTCACCGGCGGCGTCACCTATGACATGATCACCCACGAAGACCCCGAACAGCGCGTGTTGAAAGCCATCGTCCTCTTGACCGATGGGGCGCAAACCGTGCCTGCCTACCGCAAGAACGGAGCCGGGCAGGATAATACGGAAATCAGCGATCCGAGCTGGCCCCTGGACCAATCCAACGGGGAATACAATCTGGAACAGCAGTGCATCAACGCGAAAGCCGAGGGTATCCTTGTGGTCACCGTGGCCTTTGATTTGGACGATGATGACACGGTGAACCGCCTGCACGACTGTGCTTCGCTGAAGGATGCTGCAGATCCCGACAAGGGCCGGTACGCGTTTACGGCAAACTCTACGGGCCAGCTGCGCACCGCCTTCAATGAGATCGGCGATATCCTTGCGGATATGGTCTATCTCAGCAATTGATGGGGCTTAAGCGGCCACGCCGCCCGGCTCACCGTAAATCTCCCGAGCGCGATCCTGCCAGGCGCTGATGAGCTTCTGAATGGCCATACCCGCCGCCCGGTCGATGAACAAGGCTAACGCCTTGGAGCGAAATTCATAGGCCACATCGATCCGCGCCTCCGACTTGCCCGGCCCTTGGTCAATGAAGCTCCATTTTGCATGAAAGCTGATAAATGGCGGGCCGTCTGACACCGAGACGATGGTCTTTTGGGCCGGGTCGGCCGTGACCGTACTCTCAAACTCTTCGGAGATGCCGAACTTGCGGTAGCGGAAGACCAGAACCGATTGGTACTCCATGGCGCCGCTCGGCAACGGAACGGGATCGCTGAGCGAGGCCCGTTTGCACAAAGGCACAAACTCAGGATAGCGCTCAATGTCGATGGCCAAGTCATAGAGCTGCTTGGCCGTATACGGCATCATGCGGCTTTCAGAGAATTCTTTCATGGTGGCTTAACCGCCTAGCCCGCCGCGTCCCGAGCCGCTTTCATCTTGGCGAAGTCCTCGCCCGCATGGTGCGATGAGCGGGTGAGCGGGCTGGCTGAGACCATCAGGAAGCCCTTGGCATAAGCCACTGTCTCAAGGCCGGAAAACTCCTCTGGCGTCAAGAATCGGTCAATGGGATGGTGTTTGCGGGTGGGCTGCAGATATTGCCCGATGGTGATGAAATCCACATCGGCCACACGCATATCGTCCATCACCTGCAGAACCTCTTCGCGGCTCTCGCCGAGCCCGACCATGATGCCCGATTTGGTGAAAACCTTGGGATCGAGCTCCTTAACCCGCTGCAAAAGGCGCAGCGAATGGAAGTAGCGCGCACCAGGCCGCACGGTGAGGTACAGCCCCGGCACGGTTTCCAGATTGTGGTTGAACACATCAGGAGCTGCCTCAACGACGATCTCCAGAGCCCCCTTCTTGCGCAGGAAATCAGGGGTCAGCACTTCAATGGTGGTGCCTGGCGAGGATGCCCGGATGGCATTGATCACATCAGCAAAGTGTTGTGCGCCGCCATCGGCAAGATCATCCCGGTCCACCGAGGTGATGACGATGTGGTTGAGGCCCAACTTGGCCACGGCCTCTGCCACGCTCTGCGGTTCGGTTGAGTCAAGCGGGCCCGGTAAGCCGGTGCGCACATTGCAGAAAGCGCAGGCTCGCGTGCAGGTGTCGCCCATGATCATCATGGTGGCGTGCTTCTTTTCCCAGCACTCCCCGATG
>JBCDIP010000487.1:0-3346 GCA_038748855.1 Pseudomonadota bacterium | reverse complement strand
TATCCCGTCAGCTGTGGGTTATCAGCCGACCCTGTCTACCGACATGGGCGCCCTGCAGGAACGGATCACCACAACCACCAAAGGGTCTGTGACCTCGGTGCAGGCGATTTACGTGCCGGCTGACGACTTGACCGACCCGGCCCCGGCCACCTCGTTTGCCCACTTGGACGCCACGACCGTGCTGTCGCGGGCGATCTCTGAGAAGGGTATTTACCCGGCCGTGGACCCGCTGGATTCCACCTCGCGGATGCTTGACCCGCGCATCATTGGTGATGAGCACTATGACGTGGCCCGCCGCGTGCAGGAAACCCTGCAGCGCTATAAGGCCCTGCAGGACATCATCGCCATCTTGGGCATGGACGAGCTTTCCGAAGATGACAAGCTGGCCGTGGCCCGCGCCCGGAAGATCGAGCGCTTCCTGTCACAGCCGTTCTTCGTGGCTGAGGTGTTCACCGGCTCGCCCGGTAAGCTGGTTGACCTGGCCGACACCATCAAGGGCTTCAAGGGCCTGGTGGACGGTGACTATGACCACCTGCCGGAAGCTGCCTTCTACATGGTTGGCTCCATTGAGGAAGCCATGGAGAAAGCTGAAGCCCTGGCCGCAGAAGCCGCTTAAGGGAACGCCTGATGGCCGACACCCTTAACTTTGAACTGGTCTCTCCGGAGAAGCTTCTGCTCTCCGAAGAGGTGGCTTCGGTCACGGTTCCGGGCACGGAAGGCGATTTCACCGTATTCGCCCAACATGCCCCGGTGCTCTCCACCATGCGTCCGGGCGTTGTCGACGTCCAGAAGGACAGCGGTGAGGAACGCATTTTCGTGCGCGGCGGGTTTGCCGAAGTGAACCCGGCCGGCCTCACCATTCTCGCCGAAGAGGCCATTCCCTTGGCCGATCTGGACAAAGACCGCCTCGCCCAGCACATCCAGGATGCGCAGGAAGACGTGGACGATGCCCAGGACGATGAGAAGAAGCGTCTGGCGCAGGAAACGCTCGACCACCTGAAGCAGCTGGAGATGGCGCTCTAAGGCCGGGGGGACGGCGCTGCGAAGAAGCTCTTCAGTGAACACCCCAAAGCGAGAATCCGCCTCCGCCTACCGCAACGAGAGCCCGATCCTGGAACAGCTCGTGCGGGTGTTCGGCGACCTTGAGGGCGATGTGATCGAAGTGGCGTCCGGCTCGGGCCAGCATGCAGCAGCCTTTTCATCCGCCCTGCCCGCTCTCACTTGGTGGCCGACCGATATCGATTTCGACAATCTGGCCAGCATCGAAGAATGGCGCGGCGAGAAGGGCAACGGCAATCTGCAGGCCCCGCTCCCGCTCGATGTGACATCTGCAGGCTGGATGGGCGGCGAACCCATGCCCCCGCTGCCGGAGACGGCAAAGGCGGTTGTCTGCATCAACATGATCCACATCGCCCCGTGGATTGTCACTGAGGGCCTGTTTTCAGGCGCCCGGCGGCGGCTTGGTCCTGGGGGGATCTTGTATCTCTACGGCCCCTACCGTCGCGGCGGCAAGCACACCGCTGAAAGCAATGCCAGGTTCGATATCTCCTTGCGGGCGCAGGATATTCGCTGGGGGGTTCGCGATCTAGAGGCGGTTCAGGCCTTGGGCAATGCCCACGGGTTCACCCTCGATGAACCAGTTGAGATGCCGGCCAACAACCTGTCGCTGTTCTTCCGGTTTGCCTAGGCCGCCTGCGGAGCAAGGCGCGCATAAAGGCTTTTGACCGCAGCGCGGAACTGAGGCAAGGGGCGCTCAAACCAACGGGCGAACAGCAGGCAGGCGGCAACGACCACCACCAGCAGCGCAAGATCGCGCACCGGTCCGCTGGGTCCCAGCGGCAAAGCGGCATCGGCAAACTGCAGCACCGGATAGTGTACCAGGTAAAGCGAGAAGCTTGCGCCGGCGAGCCACCGTATGACCCGCTGAACCACCCCGCCTGAGAGCTCCCAAGATTTGGCGAGCCCCCAAACGCCCAGAAGGTGCATGGTGGCCAACATGCCCACCAGGGTGTTCCAGACGAACTCATCGGAATACCGGGTTACGGCGCGATAGGTGTCCACTTCGAGCCCCGTTAAGACGCTCATGCCTGCCAGCAACGCCACCGGCAGCCCGATGGCAAGGCAGAGGCCATAGGCCGCCAATGGGCCGATCGTCAGGGCCCAAGCCACAGCGCGGCTGAAGCTCACCTCGCCGGCCTTGATCACGTTCCACAGCCACACGCCCATCAGCCAGATCGGCATGAGCAGCAGCACATTCATGCCCACAAGAGCGCACAGCACGGTGATGGCCAGGACGCGTTTGACCCCATCAAGGAAGATGGCCGCACCGAAGATCAAGTAGTAGGCCACTTCATAGCTTAGCGACCAGTAGGGCCCGTTTGAGCCCAGCCGCTCGCCCCAGACAATGCCCCACTCACTGGCGAACGTCAGGCCGTAGAAGAGGTTTTCGCCAAGAGTAAGCGGATTGTACCACCAGCCCGCATAGGCCTCAGGGTTCAAAAGCGCCCCGCTGCGGTCGAGCACAAAGCCGAAGAGGAGCGCAGGGAACGCAACGGAGTACATCCGGGTTGCCCGGTTGAAGAAGAAGCGCCCCGGGCCTCCATCCTTCTCCTCGGCCGCATAGGCGATCACCAGGCCGGACAGCACGAAGAACAGCACCACAGCATCGCTGCCCAGATTGAGCTCGCGGATGATCAGATAGGTTCCATCAGTGAAGCGCTCATAGGCAAAGTGGGAGAGCAGCACGATGAACGCGGCCACAACCCTTAAAAGGTCAAGATAGAGCGAAAACGGACGGGTCATGGCTCAGTGGGTCTGGGCGTCTGTTGCGCGGCCTCCTGACGCTCCTTGACGGCTTTCCAGCTGTCTTCGAAGGGCACCAGGAGCGCGTCGGTTAGGGATTTATGGGGCTGTTCCAAGCGCTCGCCATTCTCATCGCCGATGCCGTAGGTGAGCTGCTCGCGGGTTTCGGGCACATAGAGCGTCCCGAACATCCAGTCCCAAATGGCGAGCACCTCGCCATAGTTCTTATTGTGATGCTTCACCGCGATGCTGTGGTGGATCTGATGTTGGGCTGGCGAAATGAAGATGTGGCTCAGCACCTTGCCGTATCCCAGCCAGATGTGGGAATGGCGCAGGTTGGCGCCGAGGATGTTGAAGAGGAAGTAGGCCGCGCTGATCCCGGCGATTTCCACGGTGGAGTAGGTGTCGGTGAGGCAGAAGACGACCAGGCCCAAAACGGAGCCGCGCACAAACGCCTTAAAGAACGAGCCGAGCACATCATAGATCGGGTGCTTGCGGTAAACTGTGATCGGGGTCATCACTTCGGCGCTGTGGTGCACCGCGT
>JBCDIP010000486.1:0-3355 GCA_038748855.1 Pseudomonadota bacterium | reverse complement strand
TAAAGCATCTGGTGGCTGGCGGTGCGCCAGCTGATTTAGAGGGCCAACCGTCACCTGAGCTCAAGGACATGGCAACGCGGGCGCAAGATTATAAGCGCTGGGCCAAGGAGTTCCTCTGAATGGCCGCCCGAAAGCCTGCAAAGAAGGCAAAGCCAAAGGCCAAAGCGCCTGAGGAACAGCCTGATGATGGCGTTGAGCCGATATCCACTGTTGCATTCGTGGGCACCGGCAATATGGGCGCGCCCATGGCCGTCAACCTGGCAGCAGCTGAGCTCGACCATCTGTGCCTCTACGACACCCGCATAGAGACCGCGGTATCAGCAGCGGATGCGGCGGGATGCCATGTGGCCACCAGCTTTGAAGAGGCCGTCGCGAGCGCCGAGTGTCTGATCCTGATGCTGCCCAACGGTAACATTGTGCGCAACGTTCTGTTCAACGATCCCGCTCAGCCCGACATCCCTTCCCGAGGCTTAAAACCGGGCATGATCGTGGTGGATATGAGCTCATCCTATCCCCCGACCACAATGAAAACCGGAGCAGCCCTTTTGGAGCACGAGATCGTGCTCGTTGATGCGCCCGTCTCGGGGGGCGTAAAGCGCGCCAAGAACGGATCGCTCTCCATCATGTTGGGCGGTAACTTTGAAGAGGTGCTGAAACGGGTGACCAAGCTGGTGAGCTCCATGGGCAAAGTGACCCCCACAGGCGGTCTCGGCACCGGCCATGCCATGAAGGCGCTCAACAATTATCTCTCTGCAGTGGGCTTAAGCGCAGCCTCGGAGGCCGTGCTGATCGGGCGCGAGTTTGGTCTCTCACCTGCAACCATGATCGACATCATCAACGCCTCCACTGGGCGTAACAATGCAACCCAGATCAAATTTCACCAGCAGATCTTCAACAAGGCCTTCGGGTCCGGCTTTCATCTGGACCTGATGACCAAAGATATCAAAGCTGCCGCCGCCATGGCCGAGGAACTGGGCCTAAGCGCCCCGGGCCTAACGCGCGAGGCAGAACTCTGGTCCGATGCCAGCGCGGCGACGGACCGGGATGCGGATCACACGGAGATCTTCAAGTATTTGGAAGATCTCATTGGTGCCACCCCTGAAGATGATGACGAGGACGACGACAATGACAACCTATGAAGTTCACGCCATCAAGTACGGCTCCCATGTTCTCAAATCGGCCCAAGCCTTTCTCATGGAAGACCCCCACGATAGTCCCTGGCCGATCTTCTACTACGTCTGGCTGGTACAGGGCGGCGGCCGCAACATTCTTGTCGATACCGGCTTCACAGCCGAAAGGGCCGCAAAAAGAGGCCGCTCGATCGAGCGCTGTCCGTCAGAGGGCCTCAGCGTCTTCGGCCTTGGCCCTGAAGACATCGACACGGTGATCCTCACCCACCTGCACTATGACCATGCCGGCAACATCCCCTTGTTTCCCAACGCCGAAATCTACGTGCAGGACAAGGAAGTTCATTTCGCCACCGGACGCTATGTGCGCTACCCGGCCGTGCGTCTGCCATTTGAACCTGATGACGTGTGCGAGCTCGTGCGCCAGAACTATAATGGCCGGGTACGGTTTGTGGATGGCGACAAGGAGCTGTTTGACGGCTTCAAGGTGCACTTGATGGGCGGCCATTCCCGTGGGCTCATGTGCGCCACCGTGGAAACCCGCCGGGGCACTGTGGTTCTGGCGTCAGATTGCGCGCATTTCTACGATAATCTGGCTTTGGACAACCCCTTCCCCATCATCGCCGATGTGCCAACCCAATGCGAAACCCAGGAGCGTCTGATCGCGTTGGCCGATAGCCCGTCCCATGTGGTGCCGGGACATGACCCCAAGGTGATGGAGCTTTACCCCAATCATCCTGACGATGAGAATACGGTTGATTTAACGGCAGACCTCTTGGGGCCTTCACCTCTTGGCTAGAGCTACGGGAGCGTCACACCACAGTCGGCCCCATCGGCGCAGTGGTGAGCACCTCCGCTCCATCCGGGCCCAGCAGCACCGTATTGGACACCAGAAAGTTTCCGCTCCCGGTTTCTGTGAACCACGACATGGCGTGGAAGGTCATGCCCTCCTTGATCTCCATATCAGAATCGTTGCGCAGGCCCACAACCTTGTTGCCGCCGGTCCAAGAGGGCGGAAATCCGATGCCAACCAGGTAGCCACAATGATGGCGCCGATAGTGGGAAAAGCCGGAGGCATCAACCACGGCCTGCCAGCCGCTATAGACGTCTCGCGCTTTGACGCCTGGTTTTAGGCCATCCAGGATGGCCTGAAAGGAAGTTTTGGCAATTTCGGCCATCTCCGCATCTTCATCCGGGATGCTGCCAATGTTCACAAGCCGTCCCATAGGCGCATTGTAGCGCGCAACGCACCCTGCGATCTCCAGAAAGACGCGCTCGCCGGCGCCGTAGGTGCCCTCGCCCCAGGAGGTATGCTCCTCGGCCATCCGCGCCTCCGGCCTGAGGAACGGTCCAAAGCCGGGCGGTGTTCCGCCGGCCTTGGTCATGGCGGCGAGACATTCTGCGGCCACGTCCGCCTCGCGCGCACCGGCATGAATGGCGTCAATGGACGCCAGAGTGCCTGCATCCGCTGCTTTGGCGGCGCGGCGCATCAGGGCCTGCTCTTCTGCTGATTTTACAAGCCGAAGCTCATCCACCATATCGGAGATATCGACCCAATCGTTTGCCGACAGCCTCTCCTTGACAGCACTGCCAAAGCCAAAGGGAAGACCGGAAGACCAGTGTTCCAGACCGATTGTCTTAGACGCAACGCTCCCTTCCAACTGGCGCACCAGAACATCCGCCGCCGTTTCAGAATCTGAGTGTCCGACAAACTCTGCGTTGCGCACCATGTTGGCAATGGCGACGCGCTCCATCTGCCGCGTGATCAAGACGAGATCGCCGTCTGCCGGGACAATCAGCATGTGGGGGGCAAAGTATCCCCAATGATCAAGACCAATCAGATAAAAGATGTTCTCTGGAGACGACAGCAGCGCAATATCAACGCCGCGCACCTGCATCGCCTCACGCACCCGCCCCAAACGGGCTGCCAGCTCAGCATCGGAAAAAGGGTTTGAATGCATGAGATCAGCCTCCACTGCTTGACGTTGATCCGGTCTTGAAGCGACCACAGTCGCGCAAATAGGGCAACCGCTTTTGCGCTGCTGCAACGCGGCCCCGCACGACGTCAGCGACGATGAGGGCCTCTTCCCGGCCCGCGACAGCAGCCTCTCGCCCATAAACTTTACGTTTCAGTAAATCGTCTCTTAAATTCACTCAACACAATAGCACCTGCTGTTGCAACATTTAAGCTTTCTGTAGATTGTAATTGACCAAATCTTGGTATACTC
>JBCDIP010000485.1:0-3357 GCA_038748855.1 Pseudomonadota bacterium | reverse complement strand
CTGCATCAAGGCCGACGCGCCGGCAAATCAGGTGGCCGAAGCGCGTGAAGACAATAACGACCGGTGCTTCAGTTTCTAAAGAAGCGGCCGTTATGCGGGTGCGTTCGCATCTTGAGCCCAGCGCTCTTGGAGCGCTGGGCTGTTCAGACCGATGTTAAAGATCCAGCACCAGGTGAGGGGTGCCGTCAGACGTCTTCTCCGCCGTCACTCCGGCGCGGTCAATTACCCCGGAGACCCGTTGGCGGAAGTTGCTGAGACCTTCAAAGGTCACAACGTCCACAGGCTCATCAAACATCAGTGTAACCCGGAAGCGTCCGGGCTCGCTCATGGCCTGCACGCCGGTCACCTCACCGGTAAAGCGCTGATGCAGGTAGTGTCCGCTCACCGTCTGGCCGAGCGCCACCGGGGCCGGGACGGGCCGGTTGCCCACCGCGGCGTGGAGGGTGTTCCAGTCTTTATAGCCATGCTGTTTGGCCAAAAGTTCAAGCGCCCGGCTGTGACCAATGGTGGTGCCGGCTGCGGCAAGCTCGCCGCGCAGACGCTTGGCTTGGGCTTTCAGGGCATCAAGCCCTGGCAAATGCAGAGATGCAGTCATCATAAACCTCATTCAGTTCATCTGAAGCGGGGTTCTGGAAGGGGGCTCGCGTTACCCTCGCGCCCGCATGATCTGATGGGGTTTGATGGGATGAAATCGTCTCAGAGCTTCACCATGGCAATGCCTTGCGAGCGGCAGGGGCTCTGTTCCCTTAGCGGTTAGGTAGGAAGCGGCCCCGCCAATGTCAATATGATTGCGCGGCGCTGCCAGATGGGGTTTCATCGGCGGCTCACCGGTAACAAGAAGGCACCTGCTTAATGATCGATCCAACCCTCTTGCTCACCTACATTCTGATCGTGCTGGGCTTCGTCTTCATCCCCGGTCCGGCCACCTTGCTCACCGTGGCGCGCGCCGCCAGTTCCGGCACCAAAGTGGGCATCGCCACCGGGGCCGGCGTGGCCGTGGGCGACATCATCCACACCGCCATGGCCATCATCGGCATCTCGGCCATCATTGCCGCGTCCGCCACCCTCTTCAGCCTGATCAAGTATCTGGGGGCGCTCTATCTCATCTATCTGGGCGTCAGGGCCATCCTGGAGAAAACCCCCGCCGTTCCAGGCTCCGGTGCAATCGCGTTGAGTGCGCCAAAAGCGTTTCGCCAGGCCGTGCTTGCGGAGGTGCTCAACCCTAAAACGGCGCTCTTCTTCCTGGCCTTCCTGCCGCAGTTTGTGAACCCTGATGCTGGTGCAGTGATGCTCCAGCTCACGGTTCTGGGCGTAATCTTCGTGCTCTTAGGGCTGCTCAGCACCGTGGTCTTTGCGGTGGGCGCCGGCAAGCTGGGGAATTTCCTCAGGCGCAACCCGACGGTGCTAAGATGGCAGGGCAAAGTGGTGGGCACCATCTATTGCGGGTTGGGCCTGCGCCTTGCCCTTCAGGAGCGCTAAGGGAGAGTTTTACGCCCGTGCGGCACTCATCGCCTGAACGATGGCGCGGCGGTGCAGCTTGATGAGCTTCAGATTGCCGGGCAGGATCTTGGCGCTCTTTGCCATCAGCTCCAGCACCTGAAGTTGGTTCGACAAACCGTTCATCTGGCGCGCCAACTGGGCGCGAACGGTCTTGCCCGTGTCCGGATCGGCGGCCATCTCTGCGCCCTCGCGGATCGCCTTGCGCAGGGAGATCTGGCTGTCTTCAAGGGCCAGCACAAAGGCGCCCAGGCTCACGCTGGCCAACACGCCCGGCACTTGTTCATAAGAGGTGAAACCGGCACGCTTAAAGAGATCCGGATCACGCTGAGCGGCGGTTTGGGTGGCCTGTGCCTGGGTGATGAGGCCGAGGGTGCCGAGGCGTTGCTGAGGTGCGCCGGCTGAGTTGGCCTGGCGCTTGGAGGTGTTGCGGAAGAGCTGGATCGCGGCCAGCACATCACGCTCTTGCAGCTCCACCTGCCGGCTGGCAATGGCGCCGATGGCCTGGCTGATTTCGGCCCGGGCAACATCTTGCTCGCTGGTGTGGAACGCCATCGTGAACCCGGCCTTCACTGCCGTAAAGAGGCATGCCGCAAAGACAAAGCAGATGAGGGGGTGCTTGTGGAAAAACAGTTTCATTTTACGCAAACTCATGAACTCACCGGAACTGACCTGAGGATCATCGCTGAGAAGTCTTACGATTGGGTGAGCAAAACCCGTCTGCATTGGCCTTCTGGCCGCCGTGGGCTAAGCTCGCCGCCAGCCCGCAACCGCCAAGCCCGGAGAGCCCCATGCCCAGCATCCTCACCCCAGACCAGCGCGCCGCGTTCGAGGAGGACGGTTATGTCCTGATCAAGGGGTTCTTCGATGCTGAGGAGACCTCCCTTTTGCAGCGGGCCATGGAGGAAGACCCGGCCATCCGCGGCCACTTCTACGACCGCGGCGATGCGGAGGGCATGACCACCAAGATGGCGGTGTGGAACCACCCGGGCGACAGCGTCTACGGCCTGGCCGCCCGCAGCCACAAGATGGTCGACACCATGGAGGACCTGCTCGGCGGGGAGGTCTATCACTATCACTCCAAGATCACCGCCAAAGAGCCCCGCGAGGGCGGCGCCTGGGAATGGCACCAAGATTACGGCTATTGGTACAATAATGGCTGTCTGTTCCCGCTTATGGCGTCGGCCATGATCGCGCTGGACAAGTGCACCAAAGCAAACGGCTGCCTTCAGGTGCTCAAAGGCTCGCACCATCTGGGCCGCATCGATCACGGCCTCCTGGAAGGCACCCAGGTGGGCGCCGACTTGCGCCGGGTGGACGAGGCCAAGGCGAAGCTGGATCTGGTCTATTGCGAGATGGAGCCGGGCGATGTTCTGTTCTTCCACTGCAACACGCTGCATCGCTCGGACCAGAACCGGTCCGATGACCGGCGCTGGACCCTGATCTGCTGCTACAATGCGGCGCGCAATGATCCTTATCTCGACCATCACCACCCGCGCTACACGCCCCTTCAAAAGGTGCCCGATGACGCCATCAAAGCGGCGGGCCTGAAGTTCTCAGATGCCGCCAACCAAGACGCCTTCATGAAGAAGTCGACGCCGCCGCCAGAGCTGCGCAAGAAGGGCGGCAAGGTGTTCGTGGCAGAGTAGAGGCACCCCAGCGCCCTTTCGCACGCGAGGGCCTTGTTGGCCATCATCTTCGTCATGCCCGCGAAGGCGGGCATGCAGCCTGTGGCACGGGGTTTGGCGTTCTGGATCCCCGCCTCCGCGGGGATGACGATTGGGGATTGGGATGACAATGATGCAGGTGCGCGACCTTGCGCTCTACATCACGTCCCTGCGTCCTTAAGCGCGGATTTTT
>JBCDIP010000484.1:0-3360 GCA_038748855.1 Pseudomonadota bacterium | reverse complement strand
CTCGAACACGCCGCCAGAGAAGCGGTTGATCCGGTCTTTTTTCAGGGCGTCTTTGGGATCGTTGGGATTGAAGTCGGGCAAGGAGCTGGCGGCCACCACCTCCCCGGTTGTGGCATCCATGATGATGCCCAGCGCACCCTTGGCTTTGTACTTTTCGACCGCACGCTTCAGCTCCTCGGTGAGCCCATGCTGCACGCGGACATCCAGGGAGAGTTCTACCGGTGCCGCAGCCGCTTTGTGAGGATCGGCCAGGGAGGCGGCAAACAGCCGGCCGCGGTCGTCCAGATATTTCTCAATACCAGCAAGCCCGACGGAATCCACATCCACAAAACCCAGAACGTGAGAGGCCAGCCGGCTCATAGGATAGATGCGCCGTGTCTCGTTGCGAAAGCCGAAGCCGGCAATGCCCAGATCATGTAAGGTCTCTTGCAGCCGCGGCGTTACTTCGCGTTTGACCCAGACAAACCCTTTGTCGGACTGAAGCTTCTTGCGCAGCTTGGTCACATCAAGCTCTGGCAAGTGGGGCGTCAGGAGCTCAATCGCTTCGTCGACATCGTTCACCTTACGCGGGTTGGCGAACAGGGAGCCTGTTCTGAGATCGGTGGCCAGCACAAATCCATTGCGGTCGATAATATCCGGGCGCGGGATGCGCACTTTGGCGGTGTTGGAGGTGCGGATCCGATTGAACCCATCATCAAAGACAGCCAGTTGGATGATGCGTCCGGAGATGGTCACGAAGCACAGAACGAAGATCGCCAAGACGAGCCGGCCCCGCGCGCGGCCTTGTTTGAAGTTCGGCAAGCCTGTGGAATCAGTGGAGCCGAGCGCCTTGGCGAAGAGCCAGCGCACGACCATGAAGAACGTCACCTTTTGGGCCGGGTCGGTCATTCCATGCCCTTCAGAATGTTGCCGATCAGGTCGGGTTGGGCAGACTGCGCAGGAACCTCCCCCTCGACAGCCGCCACATTGCCATCCAGCATGGAGCCGATGGCATCCTCGCCGCCCGTCTCCGCTTCCGGCGCGAGGCCCGGGACCCGGCTTTCCACTTCGTTCAGCTTGATCACCTGCGAGATCGGACTGGGCGCATGCTGAAGGTGCTTCACCGCCAGCTTCTCAAGGCGTGCCGGCGTGTTGAGATAGCTCCATTCTGCTCTCAGCCTTCTGATTTGTTCGCGCTCTTCAGCGATGGAGCGGTTGATTTCAGCCAGCCGGCCATCCGCCAGCCGACTCTCGCGCTCCAGGCCGTAGACGATGGACGCTGCGATCAGGATGGCCACGACAAGGGCTGCATTCAGGAAGCGGATCATAGGGAGACCTCCGGTAGGGACGGCACCCCTAGGGGTTTGGTGTTGAGCGCAATGGGGCTCTCCTCGGTGCGCTCACCAGCGCGCAGGCGCGCAGAACGGGCGCGTGGGTTTGCGGCAGTCTCGGCCTCGCCGGGCTCCTTGGCCCCGCGGAACACCTCGCGGAACGACGGGGGCACCTCAGCCTGTTCAGGCAAGTGGCGCGAGCCGCGGCCGACACGGCCGGTCCGCTCAGCAAAGAATCGTTTGACGATGCGGTCCTCCAGCGAATGGAACGACACCACGGCCAACCGCCCTCCCGGTTTGAGCAGTTCCTCAGCTGCCGCCAGACCATTGGCCAGTTCTTCCAGCTCCCGGTTCACGAAGATCCGCAAAGCCTGGAAGGTGCGCGTTGCCGGATGGATGGTGCGCTTGGCCGGGTTGACCGGCACCGCGCGCTCAACCAACTCAGCCAGTTGAAGCGTGCCGGTGATCGGCCCCTGATCGCGTGCCCGGATGATGGCGCGGGCTACCGCTTTGGCGCGTCTTTCCTCGCCTAAAACGGAGATAATGCGCACCAACATGCCCTCACTTGCGCCATTCACAATCTCGGCTGCGCTGGGGGTTTTGGTCCTTCGTCCCTGGTCCATGCGCATGTCCAGCGGGCCATCTGCGCGAAATGAAAAGCCCCGGTCGGCCTCATCCAGCTGCATGGAAGAGACCCCAAGATCGAAGGTCACGCCATCCACGCTGTCGCACCCTGCCCCTCGGATCAGTTCTTCAAGCGCCCCGAACCGGCCCTCCAGGAGCACCAGGCGGCCGTCATAAGCGTCCACCAAGTCTTTGCCCGCAGCGATGGCATCCGGGTCGCGATCAATGGCCAAAACCCGGCAATCTGCCGCCTCCAACACCGCGCGCGTGTAGCCGCCGGCCCCGAAGGTGCCGTCCACATAGATGCCGCCATCTGTGGGCTGAAGCGCTTCAACCACCTCAGCGCACATGACGGGGACGTGACGTGCGTGCTCTTGGCCCGACATTGTTGTGCCGCATGCTCCCCAGTGCGTGACTGCCCGTTCCGCGGACGCGGGTTAACGAATGTTAGGAAAATGGCACTCTGGTGCTTAACAAATGGTTGCGAAAGTGCAGCAAAATGAATCGGCGTTAAGTGCCGTCAGGTTGTGTAGACCGGCGCTCCGAGCACATCCATGATGGGTTCAACCCCCAGTCCGGGCGCATCTGAGGCGCACATGGTGCCGCCCGTCACCACCGGACCACCCTCTGCAATGGCCACCGTGTGGTACTCATGAAAGGCAGAGGACTGGAAGTGGAAACTCTCCGGCGTCGACTGCGCCAGGTGGGCAATCGCCGAAGTGGCAATCTCTCCGCCCCAGCTGTCCTCTATGGTCATGACGATGCCGAGCGAGATGCACAGGTCCCTGACCTGGCGCGCGCGGGTGAGGCCGCCCATGCGGTTGATCTTCAGATTGATCAGGTCCATGGCCCGGTCCTGATAGCCGCGCAGCAGGACGGGCAGGCTCTCCATGCACTCATCCAAGATCATGGGCAAATCGGTGTGCTGGCGCACAGTTAGGCACTCTTCATAGGTGAGGCATGGCTGCTCAATGTAAAGCTTAATGTCATGCTCTGACGCCAAGGGGCGGACCGCATCCACCACCCTTATGGCGTCATGCTGGCGCCAGCCGGTGTTGGCATCGGCGTCCATCACCTCGCCCGGTTCCATGGCCGCGGCCACCTTCCTGAAGCGCTCAATGTCTGTTGTGGGATCCTCCCCCACCTTCATCTGAAACTGGCGAAAGCCCAGCTCGCGGTATTCAGCCACGCGCGCGGCCATCACATCCGGGTCCGTGCGCGAGATCACCTTGAACAGGGTCACCTCTTCCTGGCGCTTGCCGCCCAGCAGCGCATAGACCGGCAATCCGGTCACCTTGCCGAGAATATCCCAACACGCCATGTCGATGGCAGACTTCACGTAGGGGTGGCCCTTCAAGAGCAGATCCAGCCTGTCGTTGATGCGGTCCAGCTGGGTGGGGTCCTCGCCGATCAGATCGGGCGCAAT
>JBCDIP010000483.1:0-3371 GCA_038748855.1 Pseudomonadota bacterium | reverse complement strand
GCGCTTGTAGCTCATGCCCAGGGTCCGGCCAGCCTCGGCAATTGAACCGGTCGCCTGCACCTGTTCCAAAAGATCGACCTTGCCAGGCCCAATCGCAATGTCCGGGCCTAATACGAGCCGCAACCTTACGCCGAGATGTTTATACTTCCGCGCCATCTGAGAAGTGGATTTCCCATCGTTCGCCCCAATGCTATCACACCTTAGCGCGCCTGAGGGGCGTTGCGAACGACAAGGGAGCACTTATGGCCTTCTCGGCGCGCCGGCTTGTGGACCGCCCCATCATCTTTGGCGACATGGATGAGAGGATGGGCCGCAACATTAACGGGCCCTCGCACATCCGCTCGCCTGAGTGGCTTACGTCAGCTCCTGGCACGTACCTGCTCTACTTTGCAGATCACAAGGGAACCTATCTGCGCCTCGCCTATGCTGATGCGCTGGAAGGTCCATGGACCATCCACACGCCGGGGTGTTTGGACCTTGCGCAGTCCAAGTTTCCAACCCAGCTCCTGCCCGAAGGCAAACGGCCAGCCTGGGTGGAAGAGGCGCCGCAATGGTATTACCCCCATATTGCCTCGCCCGATGTTCATGTGGACGACGCGGCGCAGGAGCTCCGCATGTACTTCCACGGCATGCGCTCCAACGGCGAACAACAGACCAGACTGGCACGCTCGCGTGACGGGGTGACCTTCACTGTTTCCGATGCGCTTCTGGGTCCGCCATACTTCCGCGTCTTCCAGCATGACGGCTTTTGGTATGCATTCGCTTTGCCCAATCAGCTCTTGCGTTCGACAGATGGCGAAAGCTCATTCGAGGTGGGCCCGACGCCCCTGCCCCAATCGACCCGCCATACGGCCGTTTGCGTTCGCGGCGACAAGCTGGATGTGTTCTGGAGCGAGATTGGCGATGCGCCAGAACGCATCTATGCCGGACGGATCGATCTTTCCGGCGACTGGCACACTTGGACGCTTAAGAACAAGCACGAGGTGTTGCGGGCAGAACTGGATTGGGAAGGCGCAACCGAACCCATAACAGCATCAGTCGCAGGCGCAGTAGACGAGCCGGTTAACCAGCTCAGAGATCCGTGCGTTTTTGAGGAAGCCGGTCGTCTCTACCTGCTCTACAGCGCCAGCGGGGAAGCGGCAATCGGCATAGCTGAGTTAACAGAGACCAGCTAGGCCACGCGCTCTTGGCGCTCACGGCGTTCGGCAGCTTCTTTCAGCTCATCTTCGGTGAGGAAGTTCGCCACCTGCTTCTCAAACACATACTCAGCTTGGCGCTGCTTGGACAGATCCATGTCCGGCAGCATAGGCGTCTCTGTATCCACGCCTTTGAGCCAAACTTTCAGAGCCTTGAGGGGATGCGCCACCGTGTCGGCCACAGCTGTAGGCTCATAGCCGCAGTGGACCATGCAATCGGCGCACTTTTCATACTTGCCGGTGCCATAGCTGTCCCACTCGGTGGTTTCCATGAGCTCTTTAAAGCTCTGAACATAACCCTCGCCCACCAGATAGCAGGGCTTTTGCCAGCCGAAGACGTTGCGCGTCGGGTTGCCCCAAGGCGTGCACTCGTAGTTCTGGTTGCCGGCAAGAAAATCCAGATAGAGGCTGGATTGATTGAACTGCCACTTGCGCCCCTCAGCTCGGCCCATGCGGAACAGATCTCGGAAGATCGTCTTGGTCTGGGTGCGGTTCAAGAAGTGTTCTTGCGCCGGTGCCCGCTCATAGGCGTAGCCCGGCGATATGGTGATGCTCTCAACGCCTAATGTTGAGACGAAATCGAAAAACTCCGCCACCCGCTCCGGCTGCGCATTGTTGAACAGTGTGCAGTTCACGGTAACCCGAAAGCCGCGGGACACCGCCTCGCGGATCGCTGCAACGGCTATCTTGAAGGTGCCCTTCTGATTCACCGCGTGATCATGCTCCTCTTCCAGCCCATCCAGATGGATGGAGAAGGTGAGGTAAGGTGACGGCGTGTAGTCATCCAGCTTTTTCTTCAGCAGAAGAGCGTTGGTGCACAGATAGACAAACTTCTTGCGCGCAACGATGCCCTCGACGATCTGCTTCATCTCTTTGTGGATCAAAGGCTCGCCGCCGGGGATCGAGACGATCGGCGCGCCGCATTCATCCACAGCTTGCAAGCAATCTTCAAGGGACAGGCGCTTGTTAAGGATCTCAGCAGGATAATCGATCTTTCCGCAGCCCGGACATGCCAGATTGCAGCGGAACAATGGCTCTAGCATGAGCACCAGTGGATAGCGCGTATTGCCGTTCAGCTTCTGCTTCATGATGTAGGCGCCAACTCGCGCCTGCTGGATAAATGGTACAGCCACCCTGAAAGGCCCCGCAATCCCTATTAAAACATCAACCCAATTGATTTGGCCGCAATCGCCGCCCACGTCAAGTCACGCTTACGCGGTGAACCATCGCACTTAGGCAACAATGGGGCCGAGACGTACCGTGCCAGCCACTTCTGGGAGAAAAGTGACCGGCACCGGTTGGGCGGAGGGGCGGGAGGGAGGCGTTAGGCGTACTTCAGGGCGAACAGTTCGGCCCGGTGCACACCGATATCGTTGAGAAGGTGTGCAGGGAGGCTCGTTGGGGTGCTTGATGACTTGGTAACTGGACTGCTCGAAGAGAGTGCCCGAAGAGCTCGTCTGATCGCGGCCGCAAGATCCGGTGCTGATTTCAATGTTGAAGGTGTGGCGGTAGCGGCGGTCATCGTCTGAACTCGTCTGAGGCGTTAGTCTTTGTTGGTTCTCATCTCGTCTTGCTTGCTTGAGAACCAGGTATAGCGCCGCCGCGTTTCAGCCTGATGTCTTGAAATCGCAGAAGTGTTTCAATTGTTTCATCCGCCGAAAGAGCGCCTGTGGCGGGGCCGAAGGAACCAATCCACCAACGTGGGCAGCACGATCAACGTGCACACAAGGGTCAAGATGATGGCGATGGTCAGAAGCTCCCCCATCGACGCCGTACCGCGGTGCGTGGAGACGGCAAGAGAGCCGAATGAGGCAATGGTGGTCAGTGCGCTTAAGAGAACGGCACGCGGGGTGGAGGTTTCCAAAAGCTCTGCCTGATGGCCCGCTGCGATCTCTTCGCGGGTGCGCATCACCAGATGGATCCCGCTATCGACCCCGAGACCGATCAGAAGCGGCAACACAATAACGTTGGCGAAGTTGAAAGGAATGCCGAGAATCACTGTCGTGGCGAGCAACAGCACACCCGCCAGACATATGGGCAACAACACCAGCAAAACGTCACCGATGCGGCGGAGCGCAAGAAACAGCATTATGGAAATCAGGATGGCCGCCACGCCCGTTGCCTGCAACATGGCGCGGGCCACCACGTCCGCTCCCCCAACAATCTCAACCGGAG
>JBCDIP010000482.1:0-3374 GCA_038748855.1 Pseudomonadota bacterium | reverse complement strand
TTTGAGTTTCGAAGGCGCAGCAGGCACTTAACGGAAACATCCTGAAGGGTAGTTGTTTTAGAAAGGTTCAGCCCATGCTTGCCCGCTCCACCTCAGCCAAAGTTTGCCGCTCTCTGGCGCTGGTTGCCGTATTGTTTGCCACCAGCGGATTTTTGAACTCCTGGTCTTCTTCAAAGCCGGAGCTTTGGGAAGGCTGGGATGCGCACAATCCAAAGAATACCGCGGCGATCGATCACAGCGTGTGGGGCGCATTGCTGGCCAAGTACATTAAGACCGACAGCACCGGGCTGAACCGGTTTGCCTATGGCAAGGTTACAGCCGCCGACAGAAAGGCGCTTAAAGATTACATTGCCGCGCTTACAAAGATTGAAATCACAGATCGTTCGCGCGACGTGCAGTTCGCCTACTGGCTCAATCTCTATAATGCTCTGACCATCGACGTCATTCTTGAGCACTATCCGGTAAAATCTATCAGAGATATTGATATTTCAGGGCTTTTGGCCGATGGGCCTTGGGGCAAGGCGTTGATTAAAGTGGAGGGTGAGGAGCTCACTCTGGATGATATCGAGCACCAGATCCTGCGCCCCATCTGGAAAGATCCGCGCATTCATTACGGTGTAAATTGTGCATCAATTGGCTGCCCCAACCTGCTCAAGACTCCGTTCGCCGGCAAGACAATCAACGCGCAGTTGGACAAAGCGGCCAGCGACTTCGTCAATCATCCTCGCGGTCTGACTGTTCGTCAGGGCAAGGTGACGGTTTCGAAGATCTACAGCTGGTTTGCCTATGATTTCGGCAACTCGGAAAAGGGCGTCATCAACCACCTCCTGCGCTACGCCTCGCCGGAGCGTGCGGCCGCCTTGAAGAAGGCCGGGAGCATCTCCAAAACCGCCTATGACTGGTCCTTGAACGAATAGCCGCGCCCGCCCTTTGGGCGATCGTTAAAATGCTCTGCTTTGCGTTTACCGCCTGGAAATCTGCGTCTTTTAGTGTGACTCCACTAAGTTGTTGGCTTCGCACTAGGGGCGGCCTGACGGACGGAACCAACAATCCGTCTGCCAGCTGGTGGAGTTTTGAGTATGGACTTTTCTTCAAACCTAATCACACCTGTCGTGTTTTGCGGCGGGATGGACCTGCATCACGAAAGTGACGAGAGCGCAGAGCGGCCCAAGCCGTTCCAGAGCCGCTCGGGCAATCTCAGTTTGTTTCAGCAGACTTTGCTGCGCGTAATGGATCCTGGCCGGTTCAATCCGCCCATGATTGTTGCCGACGAGGCTCATAAGAGCTTGGTTGAGTTTCAAATGGAGATGATCGGTGCTGAGCGTTCAGCTTTGTTGCTCGAGCCTCAGGGCTGTGGAACGGCCGCATCACTTGCCTTGGCGGCGCTGATTTCAGGTGCGTTCGGCGCGGACGGGGCTTTGCTTGCACTGCCCAGCGACCAACGGGTGCGCGATCCGAATGCGTGGCTTGGGGCGGTGGAGCACGCCGTGACCGGTGCCCACAGCGGGGCATTGCTGGCCTTTGGGCGCAAGGCAGGTCCGGGTGATGAAGCCCAGGCTTGGGTGCAAAGAGGCGCTCATCTGTTCGATGAGGCCGGTGGCGGTGTTGTTGATGCAGAAGTCTACCGCATGGATAAGTTCCTGCCGGCAGACGATGAAAAGGATCTTGAAACACTCTCGGCGGAAGGGGACTGCTACTGCAATTCGGGTATGTACCTGTTTCCGGTGAAGAGTGTGCTGGAAGACTTGCTCCAGCATGCGCCCGCCGTGCTGACGGCCTGCCAACAAGCCTTGGTTGAGGGCAGCACAGAGGGGGATATTCTCACGCCAAGCGAAGAAAAACTGAGCCAATGCCCGGTGCTCTCCATAGAAGCTGCGTTGTTTGAACGCACGCGCCGCGGTGCCTTGGTGCCCACTGGCCCGCTGTGGACTGAAGAGACCGGCAAGCACATGCCGCAAGCAAATGCGGAGCCTGAAGCACCGACGCTAAGCCCGTCAGACAAGGTTGTTCTGCGAGATGTTTCCAATTCAGAAGTGCAGACACGCGGTCCTCTGACCGTGGTGGCCGGTTTAGATGATGTGGTTGTGGTAAACACTGGCGAGAGTGTCGTTGTGGCTGCGAGAAGCCATGTTTCAGCGCTCTTGGACGCCGCTGGAAACGACGGCGGGCCGTTGTTGCCGGAGAGTGCGCTGCAAATGCTCTGCGAGGCCGTGCGTACCGAAGATGAGGTTGAGGTTGCTGAAACCCTCGAAGAACTTGTGAGCGAAACACCAGTGATCGAACCTGAAGCCGATGCGGAGCCTTCCTTCGAACCTGAGACCAATCCAGGCAGCCTTGAAGGCGCGCTTGATGAGCTGTTCAAGGGCGGCGAGGAAGATGAGGACGATCAAGACACCGAGCTGTTGCTGCATGCCGGGCTCGTCTCAGCGGCCTAATCCAAAACGTGGTAAACCAGACGTTTATCTTTGTCTCGTAAGCTGCTGCTCAGTGATTAAGCGGCATCGTGTGATGCCCAAGTGTGTAGCAGAGTTCGAGTTCCCATGTCCGCAGCGATCAAACGCCTGCCCGTGGCATCTTCCCAGCAGCCTTCTGCCTGTGCAGAGGGGCCTGCCAGGCTCATCGGAACCTCTCCCGCCATTTTGACGGTTGCGGACACGGTCCGCCGTGTTGCGCCGTCCAAAGCCTCTGTTTTCATTACGGGCGAGAGCGGCACGGGCAAAGAAGTCTGCGCCGAGATGATCCACGGGTTGTCCGGCCGCGCCAGCAAGCCATTTGTTCCGATAAACTGCGGTGCGATCCCGCGCGACTTGATAGAATCTGAGCTGTTCGGGCACCTCAAAGGGTCCTTCACCGGCGCTATATCTGATCGCGAGGGTGCTGCAGCGCTTGCCGATGGCGGCACGTTGTTTCTCGACGAGATTTGCGAGTTGGAGCTCCAGCTGCAGACGCGGCTGCTGCGCTTTCTGCAGACCGGGCTTATCCAACCGGTTGGCGCCGGCCGCCAACGGGCTGTGAATGTGCGGGTGATCTGCGCCACCAACAGAAATCCCAAAGTCGAGGTCGCCGAGGGGCGCATGCGGGAAGATCTGTTTTACCGGCTCCATGTGCTTCCGATCGAGATGCCGCCACTGTCCGCACGCGGCACGGATGTCATAACCTTGGCGGAACACTTTCTGTCACTCTATGCGGCCGAAGAGGGCAAAGTCTTTCTGAGCTTGTCGCAGGAGACAAAGGCCTGCCTCACGGCATACGATTGGCCAGGTAACGTGCGCGAGCTGCAGAATATCTGCGAACGTGCGAGCGTGCTGTGCCGGGGCGCGGCCGTGGATGCCGACGTGATCGCGCCTTGGCTCGCCGAGGAGGATCGATGCCAG
>JBCDIP010000481.1:0-3384 GCA_038748855.1 Pseudomonadota bacterium | reverse complement strand
CTGAGGCGCTCAGATCGACTTTGATGGAATCAACACCAGCCTTCTTCATGTGGAACTTGGCTTTGTCCGGATCGTAGGACCGAACCTCCAAGTCTTTGTTGAAGAACGGGTTGGCCGGGCTGATCGGATGGTCATTGGCCACCTGACCGTAGCCGCGCAGGATCGTTTTCACCATCGCTTCGCGGTCAATTGCATATTTCAGCGCTGTCCGGATGTCGTTGTTGTCGAACGGAGCCGTCGTGGTGATCATCGGGATCGAGTAGTGCTGCGTGCCTGTTTCCTGCTCAACGCGCAAGGCTTTGTTCCGCTTCAGCAGGTGAACCGTTTTCAAATCGCAGCGGTCCATGGCGTGAATTTCGCCGGAGGTGAGCGCGTTTGTGCGGGCCACCACATCCTTGATAGCGAGGATCTCCACGCTGTCAAAATTGCCTGCGCCTTCCTTCCAGTAGTTCGGATTGCGCTTCATGACGGTTTTCACGCCTGGCTCGTAGCTCTCCAGAATATAGGCGCCGGAACCTTCGCCCTTCTCCCACATGACCTTGCCGTCTTTTGAAGGCAACATGGTGATGTGATAGTCAGAGGCCGCATAAGGGAAGTCAGCGCTGCCTTCCTTCAGAGAGAACACAACAGTGTCTTTGCCATCAGCCTTAATGTCGTCAACACTGGCCAGAACGCCCTTGGCGGCAGACTTTGTGTCCTCGCCTCTGTGATGGTTGAATGACGCGACAACGTCTTCAGCGTCGAGAGACTTGCCGTTGTGGAATTCAATGCCCTTGCGGAGCTTGAAGGTCCAGGTTTTGGCGTCCGCGGAAGCCTCATAGCTTTCAGCCACATCGCCCTGGATCTTGCCGTCTTTGCCAATCTCCGTCAGGTGGCCGCGCAAGCCATAGTTGGTGAGCTGCATATAGGTGTCGCTGGTCGTGCCCGGATCCAATGAATCCGTGGTCGAGCCCGCGCCGATACCGAATTTCATGTTGCCGCCCTTTTTGGGCGTCATGGCCTGAACTTCAGACACAAAGGCTGAAGCTGTCGCCACGGTCATGCCGAGCGCCAGAGCGCCTTCCATAAACTGACGGCGGCTGACCTTACCGCCTTTGTATTCCGATTTAAGATAATCCAACTTTTGCATAGTCTTCCTCCAATTTGCCTTCCCCACCGGCCGAAGCACAACGTGCTCCCCACGGCCGGCCACTCAACACGCGAATGCGTAACTGCCATGATCGGCATTTTTTCCGTGAAACGCAATCTGCAAGTACATCACAAGGTTATTGATTGACCCTGAGATAAGAAAGCTTATCAAAGGCGGGTTGAAATCTTGCCGCCGTAGAGACAAGGATTGGTCTGAAAGCGTCAGTTTCAGGCGAATTGAATTGCTTTTTTTCTCAGGAGAAACGTCATGTACACCGTCATAGGGACGCCAAAAACACGCGGCTTCCGTGTCATTTGGATGCTTGAGGAGCTAGGCGAAAGCTATGAGGTGGACGCTTGCGGTCCGCATGCCGACGAAATCAATGAGGTCAATCCATCCGGCAAAGTGCCTGCGCTGAAAGATGGCACGGAGACGGTCATCGATTCGGTGGCGATTTGCCAATATCTCGCTGACAAGCATGGAAAGCTAACAGCGCCCGCCGGCACAATTGAGCGGGCCAAGCAGGACAGTTTCACCCACTTTGCGCTCGATGAGGTAGACGGCATCTTGTGGACCAATGCCCGCCACAGCTTCGTGCTGCCGGAAGCACATAGGGTGGAGGCCACTAAAGCCACCTGCAAGTGGGAGTTTGACCGGTCCATGGGCGTGCTCGCAGAGCGCCTCGGCGACAATGAGTATGTGATGGGCGCCGACTTCACGGTTCCCGATCTCATCCTCGGCCATTGCGCCGGCTGGGCCATGAACACGCCCGGCTGGGACCTGCCAGAGGGCAAATTGGGGGACTACTTCGCCCGTGTGCGGTCACGCCCGGCGTTCGAGCGGGCCTGGGCCGTGCGCGAGAGCTACTGAGTGCGGGCAGCCTCGTAAACTGCGTCTACATCAATGCCGGGGTGAATGGCGACGCTCCTCAGCCAATCCTCGCCAGCGATCTTGGTCTGTGAAACGAAGATGCCCCTTCTGGCCAAATGTGCCCGCATGTCGTCAACCGTGCGGTCGGTGGGGCGCCAGGCGATGACGCCAGTCTGTGGTGCATGCCAGAGCTCAAACCTGTGATCAGCGGAGATATGGCCGGCAAAACGCTCCGCCAGCGCCATGCAGGCGTCCAGGCGGCGCGCAATGCCGTCGCGCCCAAAGGCCATCAGGGTGGCCGCCAAAGGCACGGCCCGCGCTGCGCTGGAGCCCAACACACCCACATTCGGAACGCTCAGATAGGCGCCGCCAAAAGAGAGCGCTTCGTGGGCCCGGGCGCTGTCTGCGAACAATATGAGAGCAGAGTCTTTGGGCTGCCACAACCATTTGTGGGCAGATACGGCAACTGACTGCGCGCTTTCCAGACCGGCGAGCAAGGGGCCGTGCTTTTGCGAGAGGCGCAACGGTCCGGCCCATGCGGCGTCCACATGCACCCACGCGGCCTCGGCCAGCGGCACCATAGGATCTATTGAGCCGGTGCTGGTTGTACCCGCCGTGAGCACCAGGCAAGCCTCGCCTAAGTCTCCAAGCGCGCTCGCATCAATACGTCCAGCCTCGTCGCACGGCACCGAACGAAAGCTCAACCCCAAAATGTGTGCCGCCTTCCGAACGCTCAAATGGGACAGCTCAGACGCCACCACCGATTTCACGCCGGCCATGTCACGCGCGGCCCAAAGCGCCGTTAGATTGGCCACCGTGGACCCCGGCACCATGTGGCCACCGTCCATGCCAAACTGCGGCGCGAGTGCCGCAATCACCTTTTCTTCCACCTGCCGCCCAACAAGGCCCGTGTCCGGATGTAAGAGATTCTGGTTTAGAGCCGCCGTCCAAGCCTGACACGCCCATGTGACCCACGGCGTTGGCGGGTCCATGTGAGCGAACCATCCCGGATCTGCGAAGTTCAACGCCGCGTCCAGCGTGACCCTAGCGGCCTGATCAAGTGCGTGAACGCTTCCCATGCCCAACTGCGGGAAGATGTCCAGCCCGGCGAGATCAGCACCGTCCGACCGGCCTTGCCGCGTGCCCACCAAGCGCTCCAAGGCTTGGGACAGGTCGGCGTGCAACGGCAGGAAGTCATTTGAGAACTCATCATCGGGCATGCTGGGGCCACCTTCTTCAAAGTTGATAGCCCGGCTGTTTTGCCACGCCGCCGGTTGCTTGCACAGGTTCAATTCAACACAAGTTTCAGCTATAAAGTGTGGCTTATGAGGCCAAAGGAAAGTGACGAGACAGGCGCTGAATCTGGCGTCAATTATAAGCTTGTG
>JBCDIP010000480.1:0-3385 GCA_038748855.1 Pseudomonadota bacterium | reverse complement strand
CCTTAAAGCATGACGATCTGGGCGCGCGCCGGGAGATGATGGCAGGAAGTTTGAACAGCGCCCTGTCTATGCAAAAAGGGCTCTGCGCCGTCCATGCGATGACCAATGCTGTTGCGGCGGTAACACAGATACATCTCGACTTCGGCGCCACCAGCCGGCTGATCCTACCCCATCTGGTGCAGTTTTATGAGCGCGCGCCTCATGCTCGCTTTGATGCCTTGAAACGCAGCTTGCGCATCCGCGACGAGATCGATCTCGCGCAAGGTCTCTCCAGTTTCCTGAGCTCGCTTCCATTGCCCAACACACTGTCGCGCATGGGCGTAAATGCCATGCATCTCAAAGAGGCCGCCCTCAGAGCAAGCCAGGATCGCGCCATCCGCAACGGACCGCGGCGTTTGGGCAAAGCAGACATTGCGGATATTCTGCAATCGGTCCACTGAGCGCATTGAGCGGTTCGGCGCTGGCATACCTCAGAGTATCAAAATATACGAATTCACTTGCCCTTCTCCGAAAAGAACGCTGAAATCCGAAAAAAAGGGACACGGCCGGTTAAAGGCTGCTGCCCGACAACATGGGAGGAAGCGAGATGGCCAGGGCTATTGCCGTGCACCATGGCTCATTTGGTCGTGCCACACTGTATGAGCTGGACAATCCCCTCATCACCCACGCCCACAGAGAAGGCCACCTGATCTTCTATCTTGGCGGGGGGCGCGGGAAGTTCGTGGTGCGAGGAGAGTGCTACGATCTGGATGAAAACAACGCCGTTGCGGTCAGCCCCTGGGAGCCGCACAGCTATGCGCCTGTAAATGAGGGGGTCTGCAGCTATCTGCTGACCCTTTACATCAAGCCCATGTGGTTCCTGGAGAACAACCGGTCCGCGGAGTTCGCCCTCAAGTTCGGCACGCCTCATATCCACATGACCCCGGAGGTGGAAAAGTGGGTGGGCCGCCTCAGTTCCTTGTTGCTCGACGACCAGCCATCGTCCCGGTTTGACGGCTTCCTTTTTGAGACCTGCCTGCAGTGTTTCGATCAATCCTGGGAAGGGGCGGAAGACCGTCCGCTGCTGCACAGTGTCTACAGCAAGTTCAGCGACTTCCGCGTGCGGCGCTCGCTGCGGCTTATGCAGGAATGCTATTCCCACGAAGTTTCAATCGACACTCTGGCGAAGGAAGTGGGGCTTTCGCGGCCGCACTTCTTCAAGCTTTTCAAGATGCAGATGGGCGTCACGCCCAATCTCTATCTCAACACCCTGCGCGCCGAGCACGCCATTGACGATCTGATGAGCACGTCGAAAACCATCACGGAGATCGGTTTTGATCTGGGCTTTGCCTCCCAGGCAGGTTTCACCAGGTTTTTCACGTCGAACGTCGGGATCCCGCCAACCGATTATAGGAGGGTGGCCCACTTCGTCTGATCCGCATTTTGCCGATGCAGAGCGACCCGATCAGACTCAAAGATACGCCGGATTGGCTCAAGCCGTCCTACCTTGCCCACCCATATTGAGAGCAATGTGGGGCCGTCGCAAAATCAAGTGCGCAGATGAGAAGGGGAATGGAGTACAGATCGAGTAAGCGGGGATGCGGTAAGTGAGAGGGTTTGCGCGCCAACATCCCGTGTGGACCGCGGTTCTGCTCGTGCTGGCGGCGGTGTTGCTGTGGATGATTTTCGCAGTTTGGCCGAAATGGCTGATTGGCCTCATCGGCAAGAAGAAAGTCTTTCTCAACGCCTTTTTCAACGGCATTACGCTGGGCGGCCTCTACTTCCTGGTGGCCAGCGGCTTCACCCTTATCTTTGGGCTCATGCGCAATGTGAACCTGGCGCACGGCTCGCTCTACATGCTCGGCGGCTACATCGGATACCAGGTGGCAAGCGTTACCGGTTTCTGGCTTCTCGCCTTTCCGGTTGCCTTCATCATCGTTGGCATATTGGGAATGCTGCTGCAGCTTTTCGTCTTCCGACGAATGGAGGGCGAGGACCTTCGCCAGACCCTAGTGACCATCGGCATTTCCATTGTGTTGGCCGACCTGATGCTCTGGGGTTTTGGGGGTGATTTCTACAATATTCAGGCGCCGGACTGGCTGAACGGGCCGCTGAGCACCTTCTTCGTGACCGCCGTGAAGAGCTCGGGCGACCCGGTCTACATGAAGTATCCTATGGTGCGCGTGGTGATCTTCTTAGCCTCCGTGGTGGTCGGCATCGGCATCTGGCTGTTGTTGAACCGCACGCGGATCGGCATGCTGGTGCGGGCCGGCGTGGACGACCGCGACATGCTGTCAGCCACCGGCGCACCCATTCAGTTGGTGTTCCTGGGCGTTTTCGGATTTGGCGCAGGACTTGCGGGCCTTGCCGGCGTAGTGGGGGGCACTTTCCAATCCATAGCCCCCGGCGAAGATATCCGGTTCCTCCTGGCTTCCCTCGTGGTCGTGATCGTGGGCGGCATGGGCTCCATCCCCGGAGCCGCCGTCGGCGCGCTGCTGATCGGCCTGGCTGAGCAATTGGGCTCGGTTTATGCGCCCACCTATTCGGTTGTGCTGACCTTCCTGATCATGGTGCTCGTCTTGGCGTTCCGGCCCCAAGGCTTGATGGGGAGGGCCTAGGATGGAAACCACGGCCCCCCCTCGCGTAATGGACGGTGAACAGCGCAGTTGGCTGGAACGCATTCCGGTGGCCTATTGGGTGCTGGGCATCCTGCTCCTCATCATGCCAGCGCTTGCCGGCGACTTCATCTTGTTCCAGGTGTTCGGCTGGACCTTCATCCTTGGTATGATCGCGCTTAGTCTCATGTTCCTGGCGGGCTATGGCGGCATGGTCAGCCTCGTGCAGATGACCATTGCAGGCTGCGCCGGGTACATGGTCGCCATCTTCGGCGTCTCGGCCATTGAGAACATCTCGCTGGGATGGCCCTGGTATCTCTCCGTGCCGCTGGCCCTCATCATCGCCGTTCTGTTCGGCACACTGGCCGGCTGGCTGGCGGTGCGAACCGAGGGCATCTACACCATCATGATCACGCTTGCGATTGCCTCGGCGTTCTTCTACTTCACTCGGCAAAACTATGTGATCTTCAACGGCTTTTCCGGCTTCAACGGGGTTCTGCCGCCGCAGCTGTTCGGTGTGGATTGGCGCCAAGCCGTGCCGTTTTACTACCTCACTCTGTTCTGGGCGGTGTTCTGGTTCTTGGCGGTGGTCTATATCTCCCGCGCGCCGTTTGGGCTGGCGCTGCAAGGGGTGCGGGACAATCCCCGGCGCATGGCGGCGCTGGGCTACAACGTGACCGCGCACCGGGTTGCGGCCTATAGTTTTGCCGCACTGCCCGCGGGGATGGGCGGGATCCTGTTGACCTGGCAGTCGGCGCAAATCTCGCCAGGCACGGCGGGCATTGGTCCGG
>JBCDIP010000479.1:0-3389 GCA_038748855.1 Pseudomonadota bacterium | reverse complement strand
GGGCGCGCCACCTGGAAATGGCGGGAGAGATGCCCCATGGGGCCCTGGGTTAGAGAGCGGGCCGTGGCTCTGATAATCGGTCGGTTCCATGTGAACGGAACATTAACATGCAGCTCAAGTTGAGTTCAGGGCTCATCATCTAAAAACTGATCATCGAATAACGGTGATGCGCCGCGTCAGTCGATTACGCAGCTGGCGCTCACCAAAAAAGCAAACGCCGCTTCCTCCCCAAAATGGAATGCAAGTGCGGTCCGGTTGAATTTGTCGCCCAAACAGAACCGGAAAGCATCTTGTTGAGCCGGTCGCCGGAACCCCGGTGGCCGGCTCATCCTTTGCCCCTTAGCATTGATGCACTCAGGTTTGGCTTCACAGGCCTCGCGCCAGTTCGGTGATCACTTGGAACGCCAGCTCTACGTCCTCCTTGGTGGTCTGCGTCTGGCCCACTTGGAAGCGAATCACATATTTGCCCTCCGCAGTGGTCTGGGTCACGTAGATGCGGCCGTCATCGTTGATGGCATCCACCAGCTGCGCGTTGAGCGCATCAAGATCGCCGGCGCCTTTCGGGCTGTACCGGAAACTGAAGAGCGACAACATGGGCCGGGTGACGATCTCAAAGTCGGCCTCGGCTCGCAGTTGCTCTGCGATCTCTTCGGCCCAGCGCACGTGGTTGCGGATCATCTCCTGCATTCCGGCGACCCCATAGCTGCGGATCACGAACCACAGCTTCAGCGCTCTGAACCGGCGGCCCAAGGGCACGGACCATTCTGAGTAGTTGATGATGCCATCACGCCCTTGCGTTTCCAGATAGGAGGGGCGGATGCCCAAGGTCCGGACCATGGCCTCCGGATCGCGGATAAAATGGGCCGTGCAGTCGAAATTGGTGAAGAGCCATTTGTGAGGATTGAAGACGAAACTGTCGGCCCGTTCGGAGCCCGCCATAAAGTGCCGGAATTCCGGGCAAATCAGGGCGCTGCCGGCCCAGGCCGCGTCCACATGAACATAGAGCCCATGGGCTTCAGCCACATCCATGGCGGCATTGATGTCATCGCTTGCGCCAGTGCCCGTGGCGCCGATGCAGACAATCAGGCCTGCCGGCAAATGGCCGGCTGCCTTATCCTCTGCGATGGCCCGCTCCAGCGCATCCGCATCCAAGCTTTTCAGAGGCCCGTGCGAGGGCAGCTTGACTAGATTGTCCTGGCCGACGCCTGCAATCCAGCAGGCCTTGTCGATGGACGAGTGCACCTGATCAGAGCAGTAGATGCGCACAGCAGGTTGGCCGGCCAGGCCCTTAGTGTTCCCGTTCCAGGACAGAGCCCTCTCCCGCGCCACCAAAATGGCGGCCAATGTGGCGGTGGAAGCTGAATCCTGGATGACGCCGGAAAAGCTGTCGGGCAGGCCGATCATCTGGCGCAGCCAGCCCAGCATGGAGGTCTCCAGCTCCGTGGCGGCCGGGGAGGTCTGCCACAGCATGCATTGCGCCGCCAAAGTGGCGGTGAGCCATTCGGCCAGCACACTGGGCGGGCTGGAATTGGCTGGGAAATAGGCGAAAAACCGCGGATGTTGCCAGTGGGTGATCCCCGGCATGATGAGGCTCTCAAACTCGCTGAAAAGGGTGGAAAACTCTTCCGGCGCCTCAGGAGGTGCGCCGGGGATCCTTGCGGTGATCTCCCCTGGTGCCGTTTGGGCGCGCACCGGGCGCTCGCGGAGATCTCGGTGATACTCCGCCGACCAGTGAGCGAGCTCAGGGCCCCATTTCTCCAGCGCTGAATAATCCATCTTCGGTCTGTCCTAACCAAGGTCCTTGAGCGCCTGGCAGAAGCGCGCGATCTCGTCTTCGGTGTTGTAATAGTGGGGCGAGGCACGCACGATCACTGGCAGATCGCGGTTTTCTGAATCAAGCCGGGTGCTGGAGGGCAACGAGGCGGAGAGGTTGATCTGACGCTCAGCCATGGCCTGCTTGATCTTAGGGGCGTCATGGGCCTGATGCATGAAGGTGACGATGGCGCATTTCTCTTCGCCCAGATCGGTGACGGTGATGCCGGGGATTTTGGCCAGTTCCTCGCGCAAATGGGTGGCCAAACCGAACGCCCGCGCCGATATGGCCTCAAGTCCGAGGGCCAAGGCATAGTCCACGGCTGCGCCTAAACCCAAGCGCAGGGCGTAAGCGTTCTCCCAGGTCTCATAGCGTCGGGCATCGCCTCTGAGCTCATATCTATCCGTGGCAACCCACTCAGCGCCGAAATGATCGATGATGGGCGGCTCCACACGGTTGAACCACTCTTCGCGGACATAAAGAAAGCCGGTGCCCCGAGGACCGCGCAGGAACTTGCGGCCCGTCGCGCTCAAGAAGTCACAGCCCAGCCGGTTTACATCCACCGGCATCTGGCCAAGCGCCTGACAGGCATCCAGAAGATAGGCAATGCCGTGGTGCCGGGCGATCCGGCCAATGGCTTCAGCAGGGTTGATCAAGCCACCGTTGGTGGGGATGTGGGTAATGGCGATGAGCTTTACCCGGTCATCAATCATCTGCTCCAGGGCCTCTGGATCGGTGGATCCATCTGCCCGATCGGGGATAACTTCGATCGTGCAGCCGATTTTTGCCGCACGTTGCAGAAAAGCCACATAATTGGCTGCGTACTCGGCCCGTGCGGTGAGAATGCGGTCTCCCGGCGCTAGGTCCAGACCGTAAAAGGCCATCTGCCAGGCGACCGTAGCATTCTCAACCAGGGCGATTTCCTCGCGCTTGGCGCCGATCAGTTTGGCGACGCTGTCATAGACCTTATCGCAGCGTTCCTGCTCGCGGTTTGCAGCTTCGTATCCGCCAATTTTTGCTTCCAAATCAATATGTTGCTTTAATGCTTCGATCACCGGGCGGGGCATGAGGCCGGCGCCTGCATTGTTGAAATGGACGCGCTGGGAAACCCCTGGCGTGTTTGCGCGCAGCTGTTCAATGTCTAAGTGATTCACCTCTCAGGCTCCCCTAACGCCAGGTCGCATGGCCATCCATAGCGACACGGTGAGACCGCCCTGCTTGTCCGCTTCAGGATGAAGGCTTTCATGGTGGGTGACCTCCAGTCCGGCGCCGGCTGACCAGCGGCGGATCTGTTCGTGCTTAATGCCCAAGTAGCGGTGCTCTTGTTCTTCTCGTAAGAATTCTTGTTCGTGTGGCGCAAAATCCACAATCAACAAACGGCCTCCCGGTGCCAGCACCCGGGACACTTCGGCGAGCGCGGAGGCTGGGTCGTCCAGAAAATGCAAAACCTGGTGGATGGTCACCAGGTCTACGGTGCCTGCCTGGAAGGGCAATTGGTAGAGGTCTCCATGGCGCACCTGAGCATGGCGCAGCCCTGCCTCTTCCATCCGCTGGCGGGCGATGGCCAGCATCTCGT
>JBCDIP010000478.1:0-3391 GCA_038748855.1 Pseudomonadota bacterium | reverse complement strand
CTCCCGACCGATAGCGCCACATGGCAGCAGTTTTTCGTTCAATGCTTCTTCCTTTGTCTGGGCGGCTGGGCGGTGTTGGCCTGGGGGCAGCAGTTCATCGACAGCGGCCTTGCCGGTATTTTGAACTCCACATCTCCTATTTGGGTGTTCCTCATCACGGTCCTTTGGACCCGGCACGAGGCCGTCAACGTTTTGCGTTTGGCTGGCGCTTTGCTGGGCCTAACGGGCGTTGTGTTGATCATCGGTGTCGATGCGCTTCAGGGGCTCGGCCAGCAGGTTGCCGGGCAATTGGCCGTGGTGTTCAGCGCCATGCTCTACGGAGGCTCGGCTATTTACGGCAAGCGCTTCTCTGACCTTCCAAACACGATCACAGCAGCAGGCACATTGATCTGCGCGTCCATCGTTCTGGTGCCCCTCTGTCTTGTCGTGGATCAGCCCTGGACGCTGAGCCCGTCGGCCCAATCGATCAGCGCGGCCCTTGCGCTTTCTGTGATCAGCTCATGCCTTGCGCTGCTGCTCTATTTCCGACTGATCAAAACCTTAGGCTCCATGGGCACCGCCAGCCAGGCCTATTTGCGCGTGGGGGTGAGTGTGCTTCTGGGCATGTTGGTGTTGGGCGAGCAGATTGGCTGGTCCGTTGCTCTTGGCCTCGTAGCGGTGGTGGCCGGCGTGATCGCGATTAACGCGCGGCCGCAGTAATTTATCCCTGACCACTTGGAACGCGTTCAATTCTGCCCTAATCAGATCGCAACAAAGAAAAGCGTTCCGGAGGCACGCCATGCCCTATTCTGAATATCGCCCTGAGCTCATGGGCTCGGCCACGCTGACGCCGTCAGGTGCTGTTGAGGCTGGCTCGTGGCAGACATTCGAGCTGGTCTATACAGCTGGCAAGTTCGGCATAGATGATACTGGATCGCTGAAGATTGCCATGCGGTTTGCTACCGATTTTGGGCCGGTCCAGTTCGATGATCCGGCAGCGCCAGGCTACACCACCGCCGTGGCGTCGAACGGGGCCGTTCTGGACCTGCGCTGGGAATTCAAACGCAACATCCGTCCGTGGAGCCGGGCGCTCTATATCGGCATCCAGAAGCATTTTTTGGCCGAAGGCGACACCATCACCATCCGCTTCGGCGATCAAAGCGGCGGCTCGAAAGGCGTACGGGTGCAAACCTATTGTGAGCGGATTTTCGAGTTAAAAGTGTTCGTGGATGCCATTGCCACCTACGATTACGTGACCCTACCTGAAAGCCCCCATATCAACATCGTGCCTGGACCACCGGTCACCTGGCGCGCCGTTCTGCCCACGCTGAAGCGCACGGGCGATGCATTCCGTCTTTCCATCAAAGCGGAAGATGCCTGGGGCAACCCGAGCAATCAGGTGAGCCAGAAGGTGAAGCTCGTTGCCTCCCGCCCCGTTGAAGGGTTGCCGGAGAAGGCCGAGTTCGCGCCGGGCGCATTTGCTCTTGTGTTGGAGGACCTCAAACTGACCGAAGCCGGCGAGGTTCTGATCCAGGTGCTGGATGAAGGGGGAACAGAGCTCTGCCGCACGAACACGCTGAGCGTTCAAGACACCCCAACCTGGCTGCACTTCTGGGGAGATCTCCACGGCCAGTCAAATGAGACCCTGGGGACCAACACGGCCGAGGAGTACTTCCTGTTCGGCCGCGACCGCGCCTTCCTGGACGCCTGTTCCCACCAGGGCAATGACTTTCAGATGACGCAGGCGTTCTGGGCCGACCTGAATGCGCTGACCGCCCGGCTGGATGAACCTGGCCGCTTCGTTGCCATCCCCGGTTATGAGTGGAGTGCCAACACCGCTATTGGCGGCGACCGTAACGTGTTCTACCGCCATGAGGGCCGGCCCATGTACCGCTCGTCCCACGCCCAGATCCCGGATCTGTCGGACGAGCACACCGACGGCCACAACGCCCACGATCTGTTTGAGCATCTGAAGGACGAAGATTGTGTCTGCTGGGCCCATTGCGGCGGGCGCTACGCCAACATCACCTACGCCCATGATGGCAAATTGGAGGCCTCCGTTGAGGTGCACTCTTCCTGGGGGACCTTTGAATGGTTGCTGCATGATGCCTTTTCCAAGAACTATCGGGTGGGCGTGGTCTGCAATTCTGATGGCCATAAGGGCAGGGTGGGTGCGAGCTTCCCGGGCGCCAGCTTCTTCGGCGCTTATGGAGGGCTCACCTGCTATCTGGCGAGCGAGCTCAGCCGCGACGGCATCTTTGAAGCACTGAGAGCCCGGCGCCACTACGGCACTACCGGCAACAGAATGTATCTGGATGTGCGGGCTCTGCCGGCTGGCACTGCTAAGCGTTTTGAGCGTGATCCGGCGGAGTTTGAAGATCCGGCCAGCCAGGAGGTGAATGAGCTCCTCGTGGGCGATATCGCGCAGGTGATCGACGATGACATTGAGCTGGCGGTCCATGTGATCGGCTCTGCCCCGATCGAGAGGGTCGATGTTTATGATGGCATGAACCACCTGATCACCCACAGGGCGTATGGCGCTGATGATCTGGGGACCCGTATCCGGCTCACCTTCTCCGGCGCCGAATATCGCGGCCGCTCGCGCACGACAACCTGGGATGGTGATCTGAAGATCGACGGCAACAAGATCATCAAAGCGGAGATGTTCAACAACTGGAACCTGGACCGCGGTATCCAAGGCCAGGATGACCACTACGTCTCATGGAAAGCGGTAACCTCAGGAAACTATTGCGGGATCGATCTCTGGCTGGAGGCGGCGGATGCCGGCGAGATCACCATCACCACGCCGCATGGGCGCGAGACCTTGAATGTCGCCAGTATCGGCGCTGAGGAGACGATCGTGGACGCCGAAGCGCTTGAGCGGAAGTTTGCCGTTCAACGCTTGCCCGATGCTCTGGAAGATTGCCGCGCTGAGTTCAAGGTGATCTGTCCGCTGCGCGACGAGGGTGACACGCGCATCTATGTGCGCGTTCAGCAAATCGATGGTCACAGAGCCTGGACCAGCCCGATCTATATGTTCCGCTAGCTGCTTCACCATGTGGAAACTGTGTATGGAGGCGCGCGATTTCCTGAGACACCCTTTTCGAAACGCGCTAGCCTTTGAAGATGTTCGGCGACGAGTTCGCGCAGGCGTGATTTGACCTTTCGTCGCAAAATATGTAAGTAATGCTTACCTATTTTCGTTGGACTCCAAGGAAGGCGCCATTTTCCATGGGACTTCAAGACGTCAAGATCGACGACAAGTATGACCTCTCCAAAACGCGCATCCTGACCAGCGGCGTTCAGGCCCTGGTGCGCCTGACGATGATGCAGTCTGAGCGCGATCGCGCGGCGGGCCACAACACGGCAGGCTATGTGACGGGATACCGGGGGTCGCCGCTCGGTGCCGTCG
>JBCDIP010000477.1:0-3396 GCA_038748855.1 Pseudomonadota bacterium | reverse complement strand
CGGGCGCTGGCTCACGCTGACCTTGCTCTCCATGTTCGCCATCATTCTTCTGCCGCGCCAGTTTCATGTAACCGTGGTGGAAAATGATGACGTGCGTGATTTGAAGACGGCACGCTGGCTCTTCCCGCTTTATCTGGTGGCCATCAACCTCTTCGTGGTGCCCATCGCCATCGCCGGTTTGGTGACCTTCGCACCCGGCACGGTTGATGCGGACAAGTTCGTGCTGGCCCTGCCGATCAATGACAACCAGACCCTGGTGGCTATGATTGTCTTCCTCGGCGGCCTCTCGGCAGCCACCGCCATGGTGATCGTCGCCACCATGGCCCTGTCGATCATGGTTTGTAACGACCTGGTGGTCCCGTTCGTCCTGCGCAACAAGCTCCAGCGTCATACCCAGAAGGACATGGGCAAGTTCCTGCTGCGGGTGCGCCGGATTTCCATATTTGCCATCGTGGCACTGGCCTACAGCTATTACTGGATGGTCAGCGACAGCGCAGCTCTGGTGCAGACAGGCCTCATTTCCTTCGCCGCCATCGCCCAGTTCGCCCCGGCCTTTTTCGGTGGCATGATCTGGCGACGCGCGACCGCCGCCGGCGCCATGGCCGGTATCCTGGTCGGCTCATTCATGTGGGCCTACACGTTGCTCCTGCCCTCGTTCATCGATGCCGGCTGGTTCAGCGCTGCCCTCCTTTCCGAAGGCCCGTTTGGGGTGAGCCTCTTCCGCCCGCGCGTTCTCTTCGGCCTGGAGTTTGACCCGCTGACCCACGGCGTCTTGTGGAGCCTTCTCACCAACATCGCCGCCTATGTGGCGTTCTCGCTGCTGTGGCAGCCCAAGCCGATCGAGCGACTGCAGGCCAGCGCATTTGCCAGCGCAGACGGACCCGCCGCCGCGCCAAGCTTCCGTCTGTGGCGCACGGCGATTTTCGTGGGCGACCTGAAAGAAACCGTGGCCCGCTATCTGGGCGAGGCGCGCACGGAACGCTCCTTTGCCGAATTTGCCCAATCGCGGGGCATCGTGCTGGACAATGAGGCGGAAGCCGATATCCGGTTGTTGCGCTTTGCTGAACACCTTTTGGCCAGCGCGGTTGGAGCAGCTTCCTCGCGTCTGGTGGTTGCTCTGCTGCTGGAGCGCCACAGCCGCAGCTCGCGCGGGGCTATGAAGCTGCTCGATGACGCCTCCGCGGCCATTCAATATAACCGCGAACTGCTGCAATCGGCCATCGACCATGTCCGCCAGGGCATCGCGGTGTTTGACAAAGACCTGAACCTGACCTGTTGGAACCAACAGTTCCGACACCTCCTGCGGCTGCCCCCCGACATTGGCCGGGTCGGCGTGCCCCTGCATGAGGTGGTCAACACCATCGCCGAGAACACCGGGCTTAACGCGCCGGACCTGGACGCTGCGGTCTCGGACCGTATCGACAAACTCATCGTCTCCATGCAGCCGTACCAGGAGTTCATAGCCCGTGCGGGCCGGCATCTGGACATCAAATCAGACAGCCTCCCGGACGGCGGGATCGTGATCACCTTCACCGACATTACGGAGCGGGTGGAAGCAGCTGAAGCTCTGAAGCGGGCGAATGAGGGGCTGGAGCGCCGGGTCGAGGAGCGCACCTCCGAACTCACCAAACTGAACACCGCGCTGGCCCGTGCCAAGGCGGAGGCCGATGCGGCGAACCTCGGCAAAACCAGCTTTATCGCCGCGGCGAGCCACGACATTCTCCAGCCGCTCAACGCAGCGCGCCTGTTCACCACCAGCTTGCGTGAGGACCTTCCGGCCGACAAACGTCAGGCTGAACTGGTGGGTAATATTGATGCCTCGCTGGAAGCGGTTGAGGACATTCTCTCTGCGCTGCTGGACATCTCCAAACTGGACGCCGGCGCCCTGAAAGCAGACAAAACCCCCTTTAAGATCGACGAGATCTTCAAAGCCCTGGAGATCGAGTTCGGCGCCCTGGCCCACGACAAAGGCCTGCGCCTGTCCGTCGTGTCCAGCTCGGCCACCATCTATTCGGACCGCAGGTTGGTGCGGCGCATTCTGCAGAACCTTCTCTCCAACGCCATCAAGTACACGCCCAAAGGCCGCGTCCTCATGGGCTGCCGCCGCCGCGGAGAGAGTATTGTTGTAGAGGTTTATGACACCGGCCCTGGGATCGCGCCCGATCAGCAAAAATCGGTGTTCAAAGAGTTCCACCGGCTGTCCACCGCCAAGGGCGCTGAGCAGGGCTTAGGCCTTGGCCTTTCGATCGTTGATCGCATGGCCACCATGTTGGGTCACACTCTTAAGCTACGCTCAGAGCCTGGGAAAGGCTCTGTCTTCACCCTGACCCTGCCCACCACCGAAGCCTTGGCCATCCAAACGGCGAAGAGCGCACCAGCACCCAGAGGCGGAAATGATCTGAGGGGCCTGCGCGTTTTGTGCATCGATAACGAGCCCAAGATCCTTGATGGCATGACCACCCTGCTGAGCGGCTGGGGGTGCATTGTGGGCACTGCCTACGATTACCAATCCGCTCTCATCAATGCCGAAGGCGGGGCCGATGTGATCATTGCGGACTATCACTTGGATGATGAGCAAAACGGTTTGGACCTCATCGTTCAAGTGCGCACGGAAGCCGGGATCAACCTTCCGGCTGTGCTGGTCACAGCTGATCAATCGTCAAGTTTGAGAGACAGGGCAACGGCGGAAGACGTGCACCTGCTCCGCAAGCCACTGAAGCCTGCGGCGCTGAGAGCTCTTTTGGTGCGAAGCCGGTTGCAGCTGGCAGCGGCTGAGTAAGAGCAGCTTGCGCCCTTGCGAACGCGAGGGCCCATAGCTCTGAAATTTCCTTTGGCTAAGAAGGTCCTCGGGTTCGCAAGGACGCGGGAACTGTTCACCCCTCAGAAGCAATCTGCCCCTCATCAATGCGCGACGCCGCGATCACAGCCTGGGTGCGGCTGTCCACACCGAGCTTTTGCAGAATGGCCGACACATGCGCCTTGACCGTGGCCTCGGACACTGTGAGCTCATAGGCAATCTGCTTGTTCAGCAGCCCTTCGCGCAGCATCATCAGAACGCGAACCTGTTGAGGGGTCAGCGTGGCAAAGCGCTGGATGAGTTGCTCAATCTCACCATCCTCATCGGATGCAAGATCAACCGTTTCCGGCACCCAGACCTCGCCTTGGAAGATCTGTTCCACCGCGCCGCGCATTTCATCCACGGGCACCGATTTGGGAATGAACCCAGACGCCCCAAAACTGATGGCCCGGCGGATCACGGCCGGATCTTCCGTGGCCGAAACAACGGCCACCGGCACATCCGGATACTGCGCGCGCAAGTAACTCAATCCGGAGAAGCCCTGCACACCTGGCATCTTCAAATCGAGCAAAATTAAATCTGGCGGATTGTCCTTGTCG
>JBCDIP010000476.1:0-3404 GCA_038748855.1 Pseudomonadota bacterium | reverse complement strand
GTGCGGCCCGCGACCGGTTCCGGGCTGATCACATCGGCATCATCTTCCAGATGTTCAATCTGCTGCCCTACGGCTCTGCACTCGACAACGTGTTGCTGCCGCTCAGCTTTGCGGCAGGCCGGCGTGACCGTGTGCGCAAAGGCGGCCGGGAAGAAGACGTCGCAAAAGGCCTTCTGGCCACACTGGGCATTGATGGCGAACTGCTGAGCGGAGGCACAGCGCAACTGAGCGTGGGCCAGCAACAACGGGTGGCCGCAGCCAGAGCTTTGATCGGGGCACCGGAGATTATTGTTGCCGATGAGCCCACATCCGCGCTTGACGCCGCGCGGGAAGACGCCTTTCTGGACCTCTTATTCGCGCAGATTGAAGAGGCCGGCTCCACCCTCATCATGGTGAGCCACGATGAAAGCCTCGCGCCGCGCTTCGATCAGGCACTGAACCTGACAGACCTGATCAGCAAGGAGGTGCCGGCCGCATGACCGTGATCCGCCTTGCGCTCCAGTCGCTCAAGAACAGATGGCTCACCGCGCTGCTGACCGTCCTGGCCATTGCGGTCAGTGTTGTACTGCTGCTGGGTGTGGAGAAAGTGCGCACGGGGGCCAAAGCCAGCTTCGCCAACACCATATCCGGAACAGACCTCATCGTTGGAGCGCGCAGCGGCGGCATCCAACTGCTGCTTTATTCGGTGTTCCGCATCGGCAACGCCACCAACAATATGACCTGGCGCAGCTATCAGCAAATCGCCAACCGCCCCGAGGTGGCCTGGGCCGTGCCGTTGTCCTTGGGCGACAGCCACCGCGGATTTCGGGTGCTGGGCACCACGACGGACTATTTCGACCACTACAAGTACCGGCAAACCCAGAGTTTGCGCTTTGCCGACGGAAAGCAGTTTGACGATTTGTTTGATGCGGTTCTGGGCGCGGACGTTGCTGCAGAACTCGGCTACGCAGTTGGCGACAAGATCATCGTGGCCCACGGCATCGGCGCCATCATAACCGCGAAGCATGACGATAAGCCCTTCCAGGTGAGCGGCATCCTGGCCAAGACCGGAACGCCGGTGGACCGAACCGTTCACGTCAGCCTGGAAGCCATCGAAGCCATTCATATCGATTGGCAAAACGGCCGACCTATTGCCGGCGGACAGATTTCGCAAGATGACGTCCGCAAAATGACGCTCAGGCCCCGGGCCATTACCGCTGCAATGATTGGGCTGAAGTCAAAGATCTCCACTTTCAAGCTGCAGCGCTATATCGCCGAATACCGGCGCGAACCTCTGTCGGCCATCCTGCCCGGCGCAACGCTCTACGAACTCTGGGCGCTGATCGGCACAGCGGAAACCGCGCTTCTCATCGTTTCTGTCATGGTGGTGATCACGGCTATATTGGGGATGATCACCATGATCCTCGCCACCTTGAACGAGCGACGACGGGAGATGGCAATCCTGCGCTCTGTGGGGGCAGGTCCGGGCACGGTGGTCGGGCTCCTCCTGTCCGAGGCCGCTCTTTTGACCTTCGCCGGGGTGGTCCTCGGCATTCTCGCAACCTATGGGCTTTTGTTCACCTTGCGACCTGTCATCGATGCTCTATACGGGCTCTATCTCGACATCTCCCCACCCGCCGCCCAGGAGTGGCTCGCGCTGGCCGCCATTGTGGTTGGTGGCGTGATTGCCGGCCTGCTTCCCGCCCTTCGCGCTTACCGCCAGTCACTTGCCGATGGGATGACGGTGCAGAGCTAACCCCAGCACCACCACCCGCACGTGCTTGTGCACGATCGCCTGAACGTTCATAGTCCTGTCATGATGGGATCGGGCATGTGAGGGTGTGATGAAGGGCGTAGTTTTTCCAGGCAGCCGTCAGGTGGAGTTTGTGGACTTTCCAGATCCAACGCCGGGTCCGGGCGAAGTGGTGCTGGAGATCAAGGCTTCAGGCATGTGTGGCAGCGATCTGCATTTCTACCGGGCCGCAGAGGGCGCCAAATCAATTGGTCTCATCCTGCCGGAAGGTCATGGCCCGGTGATTGCCGGCCATGAACCATGCGGTGTTGTTGTGGCCAGAGGACCCGGATTGGAGAGCAATGCGGCACCGGAGGGGGCCCGGGTCATGTGTCATCACTACAAGGGTTGTGGCACCTGCCAGGACTGCCGGGCAGGTTGGCAGCAGCTCTGTCCAGATGGATTTGTGGTCTACGGCGCAACCGCTCATGGTGCCCATGCTGCTTACATGAAAGTGCCGGCGAGCACGCTCGTCACCCTGCCGGAAACGTTGAGCTTTTCCGCAGGCGCAGCCATTTCCTGCGGCACCGGAACAGCTTTCAACGCGCTAAAGCGTATGAACCTAACAGGACGCGACACCATTGCCGTGTTCGGCCAAGGCCCGGTTGGGATCAGCGCCGTTATGTTCGCACACGAAATGGGCGCGCGCGTTATCGCCCTGGATGTGTCAGACGAACGTTTGGAATTGGCCCGATCATTCGGCGCCCATGAAACCGTCAACCCGGGCCATGACGATCCGATAGGCGCGATCCGTGACCTCACTGATGGCCGCGGCGCCACCATGGCGCTGGATTGCAGCGGCGCGCCGGATGCGCGGGTTCAAGCCGTGAGGGCCACCCGCACCTGGGGCACGGTGTGTTTCGTGGGCGAAGGCGGCACGGTGACACTTGATGTGTCGAAAGACATTATGCGCAAGCAGTTGACGATTATCGGCTCATGGACGTTCTCCAGTTACGGCCAGGCGGAGTGTGCAGAGTACATTGCGCGCCGTGGCATCGATCTCGACCGCATCTTCACCCACCGCTTCAAGCTGGACGAGGCAAAGGCGGCTTACGAGATGTTCGATCAGCAAACCTGCGGAAAGGGTGTGTTCGAGTTTTGATGAGCCCGTTTACGGAAGCCAGGTAAACCGTACGCCAAAACCGGACGTAGCCCTAAGCAGCGACTTGCGGCTTAAGGTTCGGCAGATGGCGAAGATAAAAGATGACAATGAACCGCGCATAGGACGCATGCTGTGTCTTCAAGCGTTTCTTGGCGCGGTGTTGGGGCTCCTGTTCGGCATCGCGCTCTTGTTGTTCAATGTGGCCAACATGGGCACACTCCTGCAAAACTCCGATGTGAAGCTGCTTGCCGGGTTCCTCTACTTCTCCTCTCTCATGACCACATTCGCGCTCGGCATGGTCTCCAGCTACATCCTGGGTCTCGGCACACGCGACTAACGCCAACAAGTGATCCGGCACGCTCCTCCCCACGTTTTAGAAACATTCTAAACTTTATAGGAGCACAAGATGACCCTCACCGCTCTCACAGAGGAAACTGGGGCCCACACAAACGTGGCCGAAGGGCTTCGCAAGGTATTGGCGGATGTCGTTGTTGAGACAGCCAAGGCCCAAACATTCCAGTGATATGTTTG
>JBCDIP010000475.1:0-3428 GCA_038748855.1 Pseudomonadota bacterium | reverse complement strand
CCTCAGACCCCGCAGGATCTGCTGAACGGGGAGCACAACTGCCTGCTGCTGCGTTTTCCGGGGTCGCAAGAGTATTATTGGACGCTGGAGACCGGCGAAGGCAGCCAGAAGTTCAATGTGGCCGGCAAGTATGACGCTGATGACGGAGATGTGCTGACCGAATGGGCGCTTGCCGGCTACGGCATCGCCAACAAGCCCTACTTTGAGGTGGCCGAGCATATTGATGCAGGGCGTCTGGTTCCGTTGCTGGAAGCAAACCCGCCGCCCAATGCGCCGTTCGCCTGCCTCTACCCCCACAGGCGGCTGCTTGATCCGAAGGTACGGCTCTTCATCGACTTCATGACCAAGCATTGCCGTGAGCGCCTCAGTGCGCTCACGAGAACAGACGGGCCCTGACCGGACCCGTCTTTCCCTGAAAGCAGACTAGCTCTGCACGCCTTCTACGTACCAGTCCATCTTCGCCAGATCGCCGTCACCCAGCGCGGCCCCTGCTGCCACGCGCTCCTTGCCAGCCTGATCTTTGAAGGGACCAGCGAAGGCCGGTGCGGAGCCGTCAATGATGCCGTCGCGGGTTTTGTTCGCAGCAGCCTGCACCTCAGCTGGGATGCGCTCATTATAGGGGGTCATCTCGATGATGCCTTCCTTCAGGCCCCACCAGGTATCGGTGCTTTCCCAATTGCCGTCCAGAACGCTCTGGATCGATTTCACATAGTGCACGCCCCACTTGTTGGCGATGGCCGTGAGGTGAGCTGTGGGCGCAAAGGACGACATGTCCCAAGCTTGACCGAAGGCCATGAGGCCGCGCTGCTCACAAGCCTGCAAAGCGGCCGGGCTGTCGGTGTGCTGTGCGATCACATCTGCGCCCTGGTCGATCAGCGCCTTGGCAGCGTCGGCTTCCTTGGCCGGGTCATACCAGGTGGAGACCCAGAGCACTTTGGTCTGGAAGTTTGGGTTCACCTTGCGGGCGGCCAGCGTGAAGGCATTGATGCCCATCACCACTTCCGGGATTGGGAAGGAGGCGATGTAGCCGGCAGTCCCGGTCTTGGACATGTGGCCGGCAATTGTGCCGCAAACGGCCCGACCTTCATAGAAGCGGGCGTTGAAGGTCGCCACGTTGTTGGCGCGCTTGTAGCCGGTGGCGTGCTCAAACTTGATTTTCTTGAAGCGCTTGGCCACCTTCAAGGTCGGCTGCATGTAGCCGAACGAGGTGGTGAAGATCAAATCGTTGCCATCCTGTGCCAGATTGCGGATCACCCGCTCTGAGTCCGGGCCTTCGGCCACGTTTTCCACGATGGTGGTTTTGATCTTGTCGCCGAAATGCTTGATGGCTTCCTGGCGGCCCTGTTCGTGGGCATAGGTCCAACCATGGTCACCGATCGGGCCAAGGTAGACGAAGCCCACCTTCAAAGGATCGGCGGCGAACGCAGGGGCGCCGACTAAGGGTAAGGTCGCGGCCGCCCCGGCCGAGGTTTGCAGTAAGGTGCGTCGTGTGAGTTTGGTCATGATGTCTCCCTTTCTAACTCAAGTAGATGCTTTAAAAGGCTGCCCCAGGCAAGCGGGGGCTTTGGCTCCGGCCGACTTTCTGAGCGAAATCAGCGCCAAAACGGCAATTGTTGCTATGTAGGGCATGGCGGCGAGGAATTCAGGAGCCACAAGCGAAAATCCTGCCGCTTTTGCATGCAGCTCAAAGGTCATCACCGCGCCGAAGAGATAGGCCCCCAATAGCAGCCTCCAGGGGCGCCAGGCAGAGAACACTACAAGGGCGAGCGCTATCCAACCGCGCCCCGCGGTGAGCTCTTCAGCCCACATGGGCGTCAGCACCATGGAGTAGTAGCAGCCCCCTATGCCCGCCATCGCACCGCCAAAGGCGACAGCCGCATAGCGCACACCGATCACTGAGTAGCCGATGGAGTGGGCTGAGTCTGCGCTTTCTCCCACCGCGCGCAGGATGAGCCCGGCACGGGTCCGCTTCAGGAACCAGGCCACCGCGAAGGTCATGAAGAAGGAGAAATAGACGATGGGGCTATAGCCGAAGATGACCCGCAAGAACGGATGCTCTGCGAGGCCAGCTGGGAAGACGGAGGCAAAGATGTCCACCGTCTTGCCCACATAGCCCTCGCCCGCCAGAGACGACAGGCCGATGCCAAAGATTGTCAGCGCAAGCCCTGTGGCCACCTGGTTGGAGGTGAGCGTGAGGGTGAGGTAGCCGAACATGAGGGCGGCGCAGGTTGCCGCAATCATGGCGCAGAGCACGCCGGCAAGCGGCAAGCCGGTAACCGAGGTCACGGCAAATCCGGTGACGGCGCCGATCAGCATCATGCCTTCCACGCCAAGGTTCAAGACCCCGCTCTTCTCCACAATGAGCTCGCCAAGAGCGGCGAGCAGAATGGGCGTTGCTGCGCCCACCACGGTCATGATGATGGATATGATGATAGCATCGTTCATGACGGCGCTCCCGATGACGAGGCCGTGCCGAACGACAGCCGGTAGTTGATCAGGATGTCAGTGGCCAGGAGGAAGAACAGCATCATGGCCTGAAAGATGCCAGTGGCGGCATTGGGCAGACCAATAGAAGTTTGCGCCCCCTCCCCGCCCACATAGGAAATGGCGAGGATAATGCCGCCGCCGATGATGCCCAGCGGATGCAAGCGGCCCAGGAAGGCAACGATGATCGCGGTGAAGCCATACCCGGTGGGGAACTGCGGCACCATCTGGCCGAAGGGGCCCGCCGCCTCAAAGGTGCCCGCAAGACCTGCGAGGCCGCCGCCCAGAAGCAGCGCCAGCCATATGGTGCGGTTTTCGTCAAACCCGCCATAGCGCGCCGCATGGGGAGCCGCCCCCACCACGCGCACCTGGAACCCGAACACGGTTCTTGACAGAACGAACCAAGCCGCCAGAGCGATCAGGAACGCCAGTGGTACGCCGAGATGGATGATGCTGTCTTCGGTGATCGTTGGGAGAATTTGACTATCATTGAACAGTCGCGTTTGCGGGAAGTTGAACCCTTCAGGGTCTTTCCAGGGCCCGCGCATGAGATAGTACAGAAGCTGGATCGACACATAGGTGAGCATCAGGCTGGAGAGGATCTCATTGACCTTGAGCTTGGTGCGCAGGAAGGCTGGAATGGCCGCATAGGCCGCACCACCCAATGCGCCGGCAATGCACATGAGCGGCAAGATCCACCAGCCTTCCATCTCCCAGGTCAGGAGCGCAACGCCAGTGCCGGCGAGCCCGCCAATCACATATTGTCCCTCTGCGCCGATGTTCCACACATTGGCCCGGAAGCCGATGGCGAGCCCCACGCCGATCAGAATGAGCGGGGCCGCTTTGATGCCGAGATCAGGCCACTTGTTCGGGTTGATCACCGGCTCCACAAAGATCTCCCACACCGCCCCTGCACCATCATATCCAAGCGCGGTGAAGATGAT
>JBCDIP010000474.1:0-3428 GCA_038748855.1 Pseudomonadota bacterium | reverse complement strand
GCGGCGGCGGTGGCCGAGGGCAGCGGCGGCACGGAGCTGTTTGGCTTGCGGCTGCAGAGGCACAGCTTTGAGTTCTTTACCCGCAAGCTTGCCGTGCTCCAGCCGGCACATCTGAGCGACCTGGAACGGCTGACAGCCGCGTTCGGGCGCACCGCAGTCATTCACCTGGCCCGGGACGATAAGGTTGAGCAGGCCGTGTCCTACGTAAAGGCGGGCCAGAGCGGGCTTTGGCACGCGGCCCCGGATGGCACGGAGCTGGAACGCCTCTCAGAACCGCAACCGCTTGTCTATGATCCGGGCAGCATTGGCGCCTCCGTTGCGGAGTTCACTGCCTATGACCAGCAGTGGAACGAGTGGTTTCAGGCCCAAAGCATCATCCCATTGCGCCTGACCTACGATAAGCTCGCAGAGAACCCCCAAAGAGTTCTGGGAAGCGTCTTGGAGTATCTGGGCTTGGACCCGCGCGCAGCCTCTGGCGTTCAGCCCGCTGTGGCAAAGCTTGCCGATGAGGTGAGTGCCGAATGGGTTAGGCGGTACCGCGCCGAACACCCCTAGAGGCTGATACGCCGTCCTTCGGCTGAGGAACGGTAGACGGCTTCCTCTATCTCCAGGTTGGTCAGATAGTCCTGCGCGGTGTTCTGAACCGTCGCACCTGTTGTGAGGTGGTCCAGGACGTGCGCCTGGAGCCGATGGACACTGTCGCCGGCAAAGCCTTGGTTTTGCCAGTCATAGGTATGCGGGCGCCAATCGTTCTGGCCGTGCGGACGGGTGTGGATCTCGCCATCTCCGTTCAAGCTAAGCGCGCCATCTGAGCCCTCGATCAGCATTTCGCCCATGGTCAGGCGCCGGTTCTCGGCGGGATGATCGGCCAGTCTGTTGCCGTCAAACAGCCCGCGGCGACCGTTCTTGAAGTCAAAGATGATGATGCCGGCATCTTCGCCCGAGATGACCGGATTGAGCTGGCGCAAATCTGCGGTCACCTCACTCACCTCGCCCAATAGGAAGCGGTACACATCGATAAGGTGGATCGCGGTCTCGTGGATAAGGAAGCGCGGCATCTTCTGGAAATAGGGCTGGCGGGCAAGATAAGCTTCTGGTCCCTGGCCATCGCCGGGACGAAGCCGGAAGGAGACCTGGTAAAGCTCGCCCACCGCCCCGCGGTCGATCAGGGCCTTCAGTTCCCTATGCCAGGGCTGAAAGCGGAAGTTCTCGTGGACGATCACTGTGGCGCCCTGCGCTGTGATCTCTGCTGCGAGATCCCGTGCCTCCTCCAAGCTCGTGCAAAACGGCTTCTGGCAGATCACGGGGATGTTGCGGGCGATCGCTGCGCGCACGAACGTCTTGTGCGTCGGTGGCGGGGTGATGATGTCCACCAGATCGGGCTTCGTTTCCTCCAGCATGGCCTCAAAGTCGCTGAAGGTAGCGGAGATCTGATGGGTTTTTGCCACCTCGCTCAGAGCGTCCTCATCCAGTGAGCAGCAGCCCACTAGATCTACCGGCAAACGCGACCAGCCGTCATAGTGGAACTGAGAGAAATAGCCTGTGCCGGCACAGGCAACTTTTAGGCGGGTCATTTAAAACTCCAATGGCTGGGGGCGAGCCCGGCAACAGGGGCGTCAAATCTGCCGATCTGTGCACCCAGAAGGCATCCCAGATAGGCGGTGCGCAGATCTGACCCTCCGAACGCCAAGCTGGAGATGTTGCGCAGCACTTTGCCTTTGTTGTCGTCAAGATGTGGACGGCCCATGGTGCCGGCTTGGAAGGCCTCCTCCACCCAATCCAGGAAGGCGAGATCGCAATCTTGCATGATGAGTTCTTGCCGGCCTTCGTGGTCCACCCGGATTACCCGGTTGGAGACAATAGACGTGATCCAAAAGCCTCCTTCTGCATCGAAAGTCAGCCCATCTGGAAACGTGCCCGCGCCATACTCGGCGATGGTTTGTTTGTTTGACAAATCTCCGCTGACAGCCACGTCAAAGCGCACCGAGCGCCGGGCAAATGTCTCGTTCACATAGAGCTGACCGGTTTCCGGGTGGATCAAGCATTCATTGGTGTAGCCCAGGCCGTCGGCCACGATCCTGGCTCCTTTGGCGTCCTTCAGAACAATGAAGCCTGTTGATGCGGTCGGACGATAATCGTCCCCGCGAGGCTGAATACGTGTTGAGACTGTGATCCAGACCCGGTGGTGGGCATCCACGTGCACATAGTTGGTGGGCGGCAGGGGTGTGCCGTCGACTTCTAAAAGATAGGGCTTTAATGTGCCGTCCGGCTCCAAGTGATAGACCCCGCCATCACTGTCACCCAAGTGGGCCAGCAACCAACCACCCTTGGGGTGGAGAGCGATGCCGTTGGGTTTGGGGGTGAACGCTCCCTTCGCCAGCACTGAGCGCTGGCCGCGGTCCGGTGCGATGATGGTGACGCCGCCGCGCCAGTCTGCAACATGCAGGCTCCCATCCGGCAGAGTGAGTACGCATTCGGGACGGGAGAGGTCTTCGCCCACGAACGACAGGTTATCGAGTGGGATCATCTGCCCATCCAGGTTTGTTCAACGTCATCTCAAGGGGCCCATGTTGTGAAATACCCAGTGAAACACCAGGGCCATGCTTGCGCCGGTGCACGGTAAGACTTAGCATGCGCCGCTCAAATGCGGAGGGGAAAACGCGTGTTGTTAGGCTGCATAGCCGATGATTTTACAGGGGCCACCGATCTTGCCAATGTGCTGACCCGGGGCGGCATGTCTTGTGTGCAGCTAAACGGGCTCGGCGCGCTGGGCGATGACGCTGCGAGCCGGATGGCCGGGGCGGATGCGGTGGTTGTTGCCTTGAAGAGCAGATCCATCCTGCCGACAGATGCTGTTGAGCAGTCTTTGCAGGCGCTTGCATGGTTGCGCGCGCAGGGCTGCGAGAAGTTCTTCTTCAAGTACTGCTCCACGTTTGATTCGACCGACGAAGGCAATATTGGTCCGGTTGCCGAGGCGTTGATGGAAGCTTTGAGGGCAGACTTCACAATCGCCTGTCCGGCCGCACCCGAAAATGGCCGTACGGTCTACCAAGGCCATCTGTTTGTGAATGGTGTCCTGCTCTCAGAAACAGGCATGCGCCATCATCCGATTACTCCCATGACCGATGCCAATCTGGTGCGTGTGTTGGACCGCCAGAGCGTTGGGGAGGTAGGTTTGATAGAGACTTCGGCGGTTCATGCCGGTGCGGCGTCTATCGCAGAGCGCATTGGTGCGCTTCGGTCGGAAGGGGTTCGGTTAGCGATTGCTGATGCGATAAGCGCGGCCGATCTTGTTGCGCTTGCAGATGGCACCGAGGACCTGGCCCTTTTGACCGGCGGGTCCGGTCTTGCAGTGGGATTGCCCGATCTCTTTAAGCGCACAGGACGCATGGATGGACAGGGTACAAAACTGAACTGGCCGGCTGAAG
>JBCDIP010000473.1:0-3430 GCA_038748855.1 Pseudomonadota bacterium | reverse complement strand
GGATCATCTCCGCTTCGCGCACAGAACGGCTGCCCGCCTCGGTCAGCACATATTGCCGGTCGTGCACCTCGAAAAGCTGCTCGCCGCGCAATTCTTCCAACTGCTGGATATGCCGTCTTACGGTTTGCCGCGTGCTGCCCAGGGCAATCACGGCACGAGAGAGATTAAGGGTGCTGGCCAGGGTCGTAAATGACCGCAGCATCTCGAACATAACACCCGGACTATGAGGCACAGGCGCCCGTTGCTGCGCCCCGGATGAGTTTGCAAATGCGTCCACTGATTTATCCCCGGTTCCTCATCAAACCAATCCCCGGTCTGATCCCATACAGAAGGGGGATGGTAAAATAATTTACCTATGCAGTCTCATTATTGCCCCAAAGTGTGAATTCTTTGCAACCGAATTCTGGCAATTTTGAGCTGATCCACTGTTTCCGCCTAGGGCGAACCAGTGTGTTTTTCCAGGAAATCCCTCATTTTTTGCCACGATTCAGGTGTCAGTGGCGCCACATGCCCCGCGCCTGGAAGCTGCAGCAACTCCTTAGGCCCAGGCAGGGCTTCATAAAGCCGCTGGCCAAAACTGAACGGAACCACGCGGTCCGCGTCCCCGTGGAAGATGAACACGGGCGAGGAGACCTTGGCTGCGTGGGCCATGTTGTCGAACTTGTCTTTCAGCAGCCAACGGGTGGGGACAAACCAATAGGCCTTTTGGCCCACGTCTGCTGCGGATGTGAACGGGGAATCCAAAACCACCGCTGCCGGCGGATGCTTTGCCGCGAGCGGCACGGCGACACCGGATCCCAGGGACTCGCCGAAATATATCAGATCTTTTGGTTGAAGCCCTTTGACCTCAAGGAAGCGCAGAGCCGCTTTTGCGTCCAGCTTCAGCCCTTCCTCGCTCGGGCTGCCGGTACTGCCGCCATATCCCCGCCAGCTGACGATCAAGATGCCATAGCCGTGCTCGGTGAACAGACGCACCCGCTCCCAACGGTCTTGAATGGCTTGTGCGTTGCCGTGGAAGTAGACAAATGTCGGCCGCCCGTCTCGCGCCTGGGCGAACCAGGCGTTGATGCTCTCACCATCTTCGGTGTCGAAGGAGACGGCCTCAACGTGGTTCAAGCCATAGTAAGACGGCGAAACCTGCTCTTTGCTGGGATGGTACTGGAGTTTGCGCTGAAACACATACAGCGTCAGAACCAAAGCGAGATAGATCAGACCAATGGTGTAGAGGGTTTTCATGGTTGCATCCCGATTAGGGGCCGGGGAGCATTTTCACCCGGCCTTACGGCCTGCAACCATCTTGTTCATGGGCCTGAGAGACAGGCGTTAGGTGACCATGAAAATGGCGATAATCGCAAACACAATCCAACAGATCAGAGACGTTAGATAGTTTGAGCCGGCCTTCGCTTCAACAGCGATCACCGCAAAGCCTAGGAACATACCGCCCACGCCCACCACCAGGTTGGTGATGTAGTGGGTTTTCGCCAGGCCGCAAATCATCAGGCACACCAGAATGAAGAACGTGCCGATCGTGGTCGCAATGCACCCGGAGATGAAGCCATCATAGGTGGACTTGTGATCGTCGTAGCTTTGTACTTCTGTGCTGTTGTCTGCCATGTGCGCGCCCTTCCGCAAGATCCTGAGCCAACGCTTAACCGACCGCGCGAACCACTTGCAAGCACCAAGGCCAAAAATGCCCGCGGATGCGGCATTAGGTTACAGATTTGGGTTTGTCAGCCCGACGTTTTCCAGAGCTTGGGCCTGGCGCTCTCCAACGTTCTCAAGCGAGAAGTTGTCGATTGCCTCGTTGAACAGCCGGTAGTAGTTGAGCTCTGAGCGCAAATGGATGAAGACGCCTCCGAGCCCGATGGCCGCCCGATCCATGAAGACAAACTCCCGCGGGATCGTGATCGGCCCCTTCTCTTTGAGCTGCTGATGCACGGTAAAGGCTTGTTTTCGGCCATATTCGGCCGCGCTCACCCCTTCCGCCAGCGCCCGGACCCGGTCTTCCATTAGGGGGCCGTAGATGAACTTGGCCCAAATGTTCAAAACCTCAATGAGTTCCTTGGTCAGACCGCGAAAGCCCCAAACCTCATAAGCGTGCACCACACGCTCTTCATCTTCGGTGCGAAGCCCATGGTAGAGGTCCACAACCCCTTGAACGAACTTGGTGGGAAAGATCCGGATACAGCCATAATCCAACAGGTTGAGCCCAATCGGTTGGCCGTCATCGCCCACACTGGCTGAATAGTTGCCCAAATGCGGATCGCCGTGGATGACCCCCTGCCGACAGAAGGGCTGCCACCAGGCATTGAACATGTGAGTGGCCAGGAGGTTCCGCTCCTCCAGCGAGTGGTCCTTGAATTCCAGGAGCGGCCGCCCATCCAGCCAGCTCATGGTCAGCAGGCGCTGGGTCGAGAGCGCATCGTCCACCTTCGGAATAAAGATGGTTGGAAAGTCCTGCAGCATTTCAGCATAGAGCTTGGCGTGGCGTGCTTCGCGGTCATAGTCCAGCTCTTCACGCAGGCGCGCGCCGATCTCCTCGGCCATCTGGCTGGTATCGATGGCCGGATCCATGCGTTTGTGGATGGAGAAGAGAATCTTCAACTGGCTGAGATCAGCCTCCACGGCCGATTGCATGTCGGGATATTGCAGCTTGCAGGCCAAGGGCTCGCCGTCCAGACTGACCGCCCGGTGCACCTGGCCAAGCGAGGCGGCCGCCGCCGCGTCGCGCTCAAAGCTGGAAAAGCGTTTCTGCCAGTCTGCGCCCAATTCGGCGGCCATTCTGCGCTTCACAAAAGGCCAGCCCATGGCGGGCGCCTGGGACTGCAGTTGTTTAAGCTCGTCCGCATATTCCGGCGGCAGGGCATCTGGAATGGTGGCCATCAGCTGGGCCACCTTCATCAAAGGCCCCTTAAGCCCGCCCAGAGCCTCTTTGAGGGCTTTTGCGTTGCCGGCCATGTCGGAGCTGCCGAACACGCGCTGGCCGGCCAGGCGGGCCGCGACGCCGCCCACATCGGTACCCACCTTGGCATAACGCTTCACGCGGCCCGACAGCCGGTTGCGTTCCGGGTCGTCGCTGGAGGGCTTTTCTGTACTGCTTACATCATCCATGCGCTTATCGGCTCAGGCACCGGCCTTTAGTTTCTGCTCCAGGGTGAAAATGTCCCCCAAGACCCAGATGTCTGAGATCTTGCCGTCGCGGAACGTGAAATGGGTGCTGCCCTCCCACTCAAGCGCGTTCCCTGTGGGCGCATAGCCCAGAAAGTCCCCTTTATGCGTGGCCCGAAACCGGAGTTTGGCGGCGATCCGGTCATCTTCTTCAATGAGATCGAGGATCTCAGCGCGGAAATCGGCAAACGGGCCAGCCACCTTGTCCATATAGCCGGCATAATCGTCGCGCCCTTGCACCACATCGCCGATGAGGGTGCGG
>JBCDIP010000472.1:0-3454 GCA_038748855.1 Pseudomonadota bacterium | reverse complement strand
TTGCTCGACGAGCCGTCCATGGGCCTTGCCCCGCAGCTGGTGGAAGAGATCTTTGAGATCATCAAGCGCCTCAACGAGCAGGAAGGGGTCAGCATGCTGCTTGCCGAGCAGAACACCAATGTGGCCCTGAAATATGCCAAGTACGGCTACATTCTGGAGAACGGCCGGGTGGTTATGGACGGTGATGCCGCCGAGCTGCGCGAGAATGAGGACGTGAAAGAATTCTACCTGGGCATTGCCGGCGATGACCAAAAATCGTTCCGAAATGTGAAGGCCTATAAACGCCGCAAACGCTGGTTGGCGTGAGGCCTGCCCATGTCTGATCACTATGACGATCTTGAAACCCGCTCTGCTGACGAACGCGAAGCGGACATCTTCGGCCGTCTGCCCGGGTTTCTCGCCATGGCCATGGAGAAGGCTCCAGGATGGGCCAAGCAGCTTGAGGGCATTGACCCAATAGCGGTGACTTCGCGCCAAGCGCTGGCCGCGCTGCCGGTCCTGCGCAAGGGCGAGCTCAAAGATGCCCAGGCGGCGCATCCTCCCTTTGGCGGGTTCGTGGCCGCCCCGCCGGATAAACTCGGCCGGGTGTTCATGTCCCCTGGCCCGATCTTCGAGCCCCAGGGCACAGAGCCCGACCCGTGGCGGGGCGCGCGCACCTACTATGCCGCCGGCTTCAGGCCAGGCGATGTGGTGCACAATTCCTTCGCCTATCACTTAACGCCGGGCGGTTTCATTCTGGATTCAGGCGCCCAGGCGCTTGGATGTGCCGTGTTCCCGGCCGGCATCGGCAACACCGAGATGCAGGTCGACGCCATTGAGTTGATGAAGCCGGTGGGCTTCACCGGAACTCCGGATTATCTCAAAGTGCTGCTCGACAAGGCCGAAGAGCTGGGCAAGGACGTCTCCTCCATAAAACGCGCGCTTGTGGGCGGCGGAGCCCTGTTCCCGGCCCTGCGCCAAGAATATGCCGACCGGGGCGTGGCCACGGTCCAATGCTATGCCACGGCTGATGTGGGCGTGATCTCCTACGAATCTTCAGCGCTCGAAGGGATGATCATCGACGAGGGCTGCATTGTGGAAATCGTCAGGCCAGGCACCGGGGAGCCGGTGGCCGAGGGCGAGGTGGGCGAAGTGGTGGTGACCACGTTCAACCCTGTCTATCCCATGATCCGCTTTGGCACCGGCGATCTCTCTGCGGTACTGCCGGGCACGTCCCCGTGCGGGCGCACCAATATGCGCATCAAGGGCTGGATGGGCCGCGCTGATCAAACCACCAAGATCAAGGGCATGTTCGTGCATCCCAGCCAGGTGGCGGAGATTGGCAAGCGCCACGGCGAGCTGGGCCGGCTTCGCCTGGTGGTCAGCCGCGACGGAGCGCAGGATGCCATGACGCTGCAGGCAGAATGTCCAAACGGGTCCGACGGTTTGACCGAGGCGCTGAAGGCCACGTTGAAGGATGTCACCAAGATGAACGGGTCGGTAGACCTGGTGGGCGAGGGCACCTTGCCGAATGATGGCAAGGTGATCGACGACCAGCGCGATTACAACGCTTAGCTAGCCCGCTTGAACACTTTCAAACCGTCATCCCCGCTTTCGCAGGGGCGGCGACTAAACATCCCCCAACAGGAAATCGAAGTTGGATGCCGTGAGTGCGCTCGCCTCGGTGTCCTCAAACAACACGGTCTGTCCGCCACCAAGATCCAGCAGCGCATCTGCCCCGACTTGGGTCAGTGCCCCTTGAACGTCGGCAAACTCCTCAAAGCCAGGAATCACGTCCAACTGCGCCACATCCGCAATCAGATCGAAATCGGTGATCACATCCTGGCCATCACCGTCGGCAAAGACGAACACATCAGATCCTGCGCCGCCGGTAAGCTCGTCATTGCCCAAACCGCCGATCAACACATCATCTCCGGCTGAGCCAACCGCGGTATCATTGCCGCTGCCCAGATCGATTGCCGTGATACCGGTGAGCGTGACGTTGGAGAAGTCATAGGTCTGGCTCTGCCAATTGGCCGTGATGGTCACGTTCGCAAAGCCGTTCGCAGAGATCTCCTCCACTCCGTTCACGAAGTTGCCGATGAAGCCGATGTTCGTCCCATCGGCGGTGGCGAGAATTTGGTCATAGCCGGCACCACCATCCACCGTGTCGAAGCCGTGGCCGGGGCCAACGAGGAAATCATCGTCCCCATCGCCGCCCAAAAGCGTGTCATCACCGACACCGCCAATGATCACATCGTCCCCGGCTGACCCAATGACGGTGTCGTTGCCGAGACCTGCGTCAATCCACTGAATGTCCGTTAAGGTGACGCCGGTGAAGTCCAGCATCTGGGCTTGCCAGGTGCCTAGAATGCCCACATTGGAAAAGCCCGCACAGGTGAACTCTTCCACTGAGGCATTGAAGTCGCCGATCAGACCAATGCTCACACCGTCTTCGGTGGCCATCACCACATCATAGCCCTCGCCGCCGTCAAACCGGTCGAAGCCATGGCCGAGACCCACGAGAAAGTCATCATTGCCGCCGCCACCGTTCAGGGTGTCGTCGCCGCCGCCGCCGAGGATCTGATCGCGCAGATCTGAACCTGTGGCAATGTCATTGCCCAAGCCGCAATCGATGTAGCAGGGCAGGGCGGAACCTGAGAGGTCAATGGTCTCTGCCCACCAGTTGCCGATAAACTCGGAGAACTGAACCTCCACATCAAAGACGCACTCAGCTTCCGCAGAGGCCGTACCGTCTGTGATCGTGTAGAGGAACGACGCGGTGCCTGAGAACCCGGCGCTTGGCGTGAAGACAACGTCTCCCTCCTCGGTGATCTCAACCGTGCCGCCTTCGGCATTGTAAACCGAGACCAACTCCAGCTCATCGCCATCCGGATCGCTGTCATTGGACAGCATATTGGCCACCGGGATCACAACAGGCTGGTCCGGCAATATGGTGGACCCCAAGTCATCCACAGCCACAGGCGCTTCATTGGCCACTTTCGTGATCACGTCAGCGATGGTCCATGTGGTGCCGTCTTCGAAGGTGAAACGCTCCAACGTGTCGGCCGTGCTACCACCAAGAGTGTTCTTGACGATGATGCTGTCACCGCCATTCTCGCCGCCAAAGGAGATCAAAAGGTCCTCTGTTCCCTCGATGCGCTGCACGAAGGTCTGAGATGCCTCATAGCCTGAGATTTTCAGAACATCTTTGCTTTTGTGTCCGCCGTCCACGATCGTGTCGGCACCGTCGCCTTTATCGTAAACATAGGTGTCAGAGGCACGGCCGCCGCTCAAGGTGTCGTCGCCTTCGCCGCCATCCAGGATGTCGCGACCGCGACCGCCGTTCAGGTCATCGTCTCCGCCGCGGCCTTCAAGGGTGTCGTGGCCGCGCCCGCCGGACAGCGTGTTGGCCTCATCGTCACCGGACAGCGTATCGCTTTTGCGCGAGCCGGTGAGATTTTCGATGCTGTCG
>JBCDIP010000471.1:0-3456 GCA_038748855.1 Pseudomonadota bacterium | reverse complement strand
GCCTTTACCAGCGACTTTGATTCCCATAATATATATGTATGGTTTGTCAATGCCGGGACCTATACGATGGAGATTTCTGAACGTTCGTCAGGTCATGCCATTGATCGTGTTGCACTGTATAAAATAGATACCTATGGTAACAATTACAGTACCACGAATTTGACAAATGCACCTGAATCCCAAAGAGGTGGTGGCAGCAGATGATGGCGAAGGTGAAGGCGGCGGCCGACGGCGCCGGCGACGCAGCCGGGGCTGAGCAAACTCAACTCTTAAGGCCAAATAGCGCTGATTTCGCTGTGTGTTCAGGGGCTTACGCGAAATTGGGTTCGTTCGGATATACAACCTTTTTCGCCGAATTAGTCATCTATTTAGTGGCATTGGTGCGGAAACGAGAACCGCGAACCGTTCCGTCATGCCCGCGAAGGCGGGCATCCAGCTTCAATGGGGCATTAGATCCCCGCCTTCGCGGGGATGACGGTTAGTGATTGCTTACCGCAGAGCGCAGTTAACCCACAAACGGTGCAGGCTGATGAGGATCTGTGGCCAGCCACACAGACTTGGTCTGCATGAAACAGCGCATGCCCTCAAAGCCATTCTCGCGGCCATAGCCGGACTGCTTGAACCCACCGACGGGCGATTGCGCGGCCGCATTGAAGTAGTTGTTGATGTAGACCGTTCCCGCCTCCACCCTGTCTGCGATGCGGATGGCTTTAGCGGTGTCCTTTGTCCAGATACCAGCTGCCAAACCAAACAGGCTGTCATTGGCCATAGCCACAACATCATCCTCATCATCGAAGGGGATGATCGCCATCACCGGGCCAAACACCTCGTGCTGGGCCAGGTGCGCATCGTTGCGCACATCGGTGAAGATGGTCGGGCCGATATAGTATCCCTCCTCCGGCCCCTTCCCGCGACCATCCAGCACCAGGCGCAAGCCGGCCTGCTCGGCCTCCGCAATGTCGCGCAGCACGTTTTCAAAATGCGCCTTGTGGGCGAGCGGCCCAATCTCGGACGCCGGATCATCGGGCGGTCCAGTGCGCGCCTTGGAGGCAAGCTCCACCAGCGCATCCGTGAACGCCCCTTGAATGCTGCGCTCCACCAGAACCCGCGAGCCGGAGATGCAGCTTTGCCCTGTGGCCGGGAAGATGCCTGCTGCAATGCCATTCACCGCCAACTCTAAATCAGCATCTTTCAGAACGATCTGAGGCGACTTGCCGCCCAGTTCCATCACAACCGGCTTCACATGCCGCGCCGCGGCGGCAGCGACAGCCCGTCCACCTGGCACCCCGCCGGTGAAGCTCACCATGCGCACGTCAGGATGATCCACCAGCGGCTCCCCGGTGGTGGGCCCAAAACCGGTCACCACATTGACGAGGCCGGGCGGCAAATCTGCTTCCTCCAACACTGCCATCAGCTCAAGGGTGGAGGCGGAGGCATGCTCGGACGGTTTGATCACCACCGTGTTGCCCGCCGCCAGCGCCGGGGCGAGTTTCCAGATGAGCACGCCCAACGGAGAGTTCCAGGCGGTGATCAGGCCGCACACCCCAAACGGCTCCCAGCGCATATAGTTCAAAACATCCGGCGCATCGGCCGGGATCAGGGAGCCTTCAAACTTATCGATCATGCCGGCGTAGTAGTAAAAGCTCTCGGTCAGCCAGGAGGTGAGCGCCGGCGTGATCTGCTTTTCAAGCTTGCCATTGTCTCGCACCTCAACGGCGCCTAAGCGGGCTGCGTTGGCCGTGACCACATCGCCCATGCGGCGGATCAGACGCGCCCGGTCCGCCTTCGACAGGCGCCGCCAAGGCCCCTCTGCAAACGCCCCCTTTGCCGCGCTCGCCGCCCGGTTCACGTCTTCTGCGGTGCATTCGGGGATCTTGGCCCAGACCTCTTTTAGGGCCGGGTTCTCGCTGTCGAACCAGCGGCCGGACGCCGGGTCGTGCCAGGCGCCGCCGGCATAATATTGATAGGTCTTCATAAGGCATGCTCCATAGCAACGGGGCGCGGATCTTCGGGCGCAAGGACGGGCAGCCCGCGTATCACATCAGCGGCCTTCTCGGCCATCATCATGACGGGCGCATTGAGATTGCCGCTGATCTGGTCCGGAAAGGCTGAGGCATCCACAACCCGCAAACCGTCAACCCCGCGCACTTTCAGCTCAGGGTCCAGCACCGCATCCCGGTCGTGGTCCGGGCCCATGCGGCAGGTGGATGTGGGGTGATGGCCCGTGGTGATCTCTTCTTTCACCGCTTGGGCGATCTCCTCATCGGTTACGGCGCCCGGCCCCGGCGTGATCTCCGGGCCAAGGATCTCGGCCAATGCGGCCTGACGGGCCACCTCGCGCATGTGCTTCACGCCGGCCACCAGGTCTTCCAGGTCACCCGGCGCCTCCAGATAGTGAGGATCGATCAGGGGCGCTGTGGTGGGATCGCTGGAGGCAAGCTTCACCGTGCCCACGCTTTCAGGCCGCAAGAGGTTCACATCAAACTGCATGCCCGGTGAGGCCGCCTTGCCCCGGGCGATGAAGGCATTGCCAAGTCCCAGCAGCCGTTGGATCGTCCACCCTTCGGTACCAACACTATCCTCACGCACGATCATCGGCGTACAGAACACTTCCAGCTCCGGCATGTCCTGATCACGCAGCGCGTGGAACAGGCCGGTTGACCAGAAGGAGCCGGCGCCCGGCCCGGTCCGCGTTAAGAGGTAGCGCAGGCCCATGCCGATGGCCCGGTCGATCCGCTGGAAGCGCGAGAGGCTTAGCTCCGCATCAACCATGCCGAACTGCATGGGCATATTGGGATGATCATAGAGACTGCGCCCGACGCCCGGCAGGTCGACAACCGGGGCGATACCATGGGCGCTGATCTCGTCCGCCGGACCGATGCCGGACAGCATGAGACATTGGGGCGAGCCGAAGGCGCCGAGGCACAAGATGACTTCGCGCTCCGCACGGATGGTTTGGTCCACCAGCCTAACGCCGACGGCGCGTGTCCCTTCCAATTCCAGCCCTAAGACCAATGTGTCGGTGAGGATGTGCAGGTTGGCCGGGCGGCGCTTGAGATAGGCCTCCGCAGAAGATTGCCGGCGCCCACCTGCCACCTTGCTGTCGAGCCGGCCCGCGCCCACTTGCCGTTGCCCGTTGAAATCATCGTTCAGAAGAGCGCCCGCTTGCCTGCAGGCATCCACAAAGCGCTGGTCAGCCTCTTGGAAGTTTCCCGCTGGCGTGACACCTAAAGGCCCCTGGCTGCCGTGATAAGGATCGCCCTGCCGGTGGGCGGCGCCTTCTGAGCGACGGAAGTAGGGCAGCACATCGGCGAAGGACCAGCCCACATTGCCCTTCTGACGCCAGCGGTCATAGTCTGCCGCATTGCCGCGAATATAGATCATGCCGTTGAGCAGGGACGAGCCGCCGAGACCGCGGCCGCGCGGATAGTAGATCCGTCGCCCGCCTAAGTGCTC
>JBCDIP010000470.1:0-3459 GCA_038748855.1 Pseudomonadota bacterium | reverse complement strand
CTCAGCGACAACCATATCGCGGCGCTGGCGAAAGACGTCGTTTCGCTCTGGGAGGAAGCTATGATCTCCATTGAGCGCAGCAATCGCAGCATATTGCGAGATTGAGCTGGGATTCGATGTCGTCTGGCTGATCACTTTACGCATGGTTTTGATCAGGGTCTCAGGTCCCGCCGCAAAACCAATTCGCCATCCGGTCATCGCATAGGCTTTTGAAACGCCGTTCATGGTGAGTGTGCGATCATAGAGGCCGGGTTCTACTTGGGCGATCGTGCTATATTCGAAGCCATCATAGACCAGGTGCTCATACATATCATCGGTCAGCACCCAAACATGGGGGTGCTTGACGAGCACGTCGGTGAGCGCTTTCAGCTCAGCGTGGCTGTAAGCGGCGCCTGACGGGTTGGAGGGGGAGTTGAAGATCAGCCACTTGGTTTTCTCCGTAATGGCCGCTTCCAGGGCGTCCGGCTGCAGCTTAAAGCCGTTCTCCTGGCCTGCATCAGCAAACACCGGGGTGCCGCCTGCCAGCAGCACGATGTCCGGATAGCTCACCCAATAGGGCGTGGGGATCACCACTTCATCACCCGGGTTCAAAGTGGCCATAAGGGCGTTGAACAGAACCTGTTTGCCGCCCGTGCCCACGGTGATTTGGGACGGCGTATAGTCCAGGCCGTTGTCACGCTTGAACTTGGCCGAGATGGCCTCTTTCAACTGAGGGATTCCGTCCACGGCCGTGTAGCGGGTCTCGCCGCGGTTGATCGCGTCAATGGCTGCCTTCTTGATATTATCCGGGGTCTCAAAGTCCGGCTCACCGGCGCCAAGGCCAATGACATCATTCCCGGCGGCCTTCAATTCGCGCGCCAGAGAGCTTACAGCAATAGTTGGAGACGGCTTGATCCGCCCGATCGCGTCGGAGAGGAAACCCATGGCTTCAGATCCTTGAACATTAAGGGTGTTAAAAGGCGCCGCAAAATAGGCTTGTCTCCTGATTAGGGCAAGATGGGTAGAGCAGAAATTTGCTCTTGTGATCATTAAGCCGCAGGATTAGCAACGACACATGGCCAAACAATATCTGATAGCAGGTGCCGGGATCGGCGGATTGGCGAGCGCGCTGGCGCTGGCCAAGGGCAAACAGCGTGTGTGTGTGCTGGAGCAATCGCCCCTGGTGGAGGAAATTGGCGCAGGGTTGCAGCTTGGACCCAACGCGACGAGCGTGCTCCAGGCTTTGGGCGTAGATGAGGACGTGTCGTCGTTCGCGGGTTTTCCAGAAGAAGTCCGAATTTTGGACGGGATCACCGGCAAAACACTCAACAAAGTGGTTCTGGGGCCTGAGTTTGTTGAGCGATTCGGAGCGCCTTACCGGGTGATCCACCGGGGCGATCTGCTGGGCGCCTTGCTCCGGGCCGCCGAGGCCCGCAAAACCATCAAAATCGAAACCTCCTCGAAGGTAAAAAGCTTCCAAGACCTTGGCGAGAAGGGCATTGAGGTTGAATCCGATGCCGGGCGGCGAAAGGGCAGCCTGCTGATTGGCGCCGACGGCATCCGCTCAACCGTTCGTGCCCAGGTTCTGGGCGATGGTGCCCCGACGCCCGCGGGCCATGTGATTGCCCGCTCTCTGGTCTCCTCGGCGCACATGCCGGTGAGTGATAATGCGGTGACCTTGTGGCTCGTGCCAGGTGGGCACGTGGTGCACTATCCGGTGCGCCAGGGACGGGTGTTCAATTTGGTGGCGGCCTGGGACGGGGATTTTGCGGAGGACACCTGGGGCATGGGAGCTGAGGCCAGCGAGGTGGAAGCCCTGGCCAAGGGTGCCGATTCGCGTCTGCAGGAGATTTTGAAGGCGGCCCCGAACTGGCGCAAATGGGCTGCGGCCCACCGTGAACCGGTTTCCACATGGGGGTCGGGGAACGTGACGCTCTTAGGGGATGCGGCCCACCCGGTCCTGCCGTACCTGGCGCAAGGGGCGGTGATGGGGTTGGAGGATGCTGTTGTGCTGGCCGCTCAGCTGGAGGCGCATCAGGACGAACCGCAGAAGGCACTCAGAGCTTATGAGGCGGCGCGCCAGCCAAGGCTCGCTCAGATGTATGATATGTGTCGAAAAGCCGGCATGGCCTATCACGCTGGCGGGCCGTTCCGCTTCATCCGCAATTTGATCTTGCGGCGGATGAGCGACACAGCGTCCAGAAACCGTGTGGCTTGGATCTACGATTGGCGTCCCGATAGCCGACCCTAATGGGCTGAAAGGGCGTTTTTACCTTTAACCACGGTTCCAGGACACAATCTTCTTACTGGCATCCAACCGTCTGTTTGTGTCACATTCCTAACAGATCGGCCGCGCCGGTCAGGGGGAGGAATTTGCGGGACACGCGGGCAACGTGGCGAAGCAAAAGAACAAGGTGGTGAGCTTCGGTGCCCGGCTGAGACGGCCGGTGAGCAAGGAAGCGTGGGCGCAGAGCAGCTCCGTAGCCGTCTTGCTGCCTTGCTATAACGAAGAGCTCACCATTGGGGAAACGGTGAGAGGTTTCCAGGCCGCGCTGCCCAGTGCCACCGTTTATGTCTACGACAACAATTCCACGGATCGCTCCCTTCAGGTTGCTGAAGACGCAGGCGCCGTCGTGCGCAAAGAGGCCTACCAGGGCAAAGGCAACGTGGTGCGCCGCATGCTGAGCGATGTGGATGCGGACATCTATGTGCTGGCCGATGGCGACCTGACCTATGACCCAACCCATGCGGTGACTTTGATCAACAAGTTGGTGGAAGACAGCCTGGACATGGTGGTGGGGACGCGCGAAGGGGGCGGGGTGTCCGCCTACCGGCCGGGCCACAAAACCGGTAACCGCGCCTTCAACAAGCTGGTGGAGAAGCTGTTCGGCCGCGGGTTCACCGACATTCTTTCCGGGTACCGTGTGGTCTCGCGGCGGTTTGCCAAGTCGTTTCCGGCACTCTCCTCGGGCTTTGAGATTGAGACCGAGCTCTCCGGAGGATGCGAAACCTGTAATCGCCCTCGACGAGGCTTCGGGCTTCCCCCTGTCGCCGCCCGGCGGTAGCGAGCGGTTCGGAGCGACCGTCGCACCGCTCGGCAAGGCTCTGGGCCTCACACGCCTAGGCGCCATGGTCTGCAGCATCGAGCCCGGCAAGCGGGCATTTCCCTTCCACAACCACCTCGCCAACGACGAACTCTTCGTGACCCTCGAGGGGGCGGGGGAGGTGCGCTTCGGCGATGCGGTGCATGCCGTGAAGGCCGGTGACCTGATTGGCTGCCGCAAAGGCGGTCCCGAGACGGCGCATCAGATCGTCAATACGGGCGACGCGCCACTCCGCTACCTCGGCGTCTCCTCCTGGCAGGACCCGGACGTCGTCGAATACCCCGACAGCGGGAAATTCGCGACGATTGCCATCGCGCCGGGGCAAGACTTTTTCTCCGCCCACCTTAACTTTGTCGGCAAGCGCGAGGACGGCAGG
>JBCDIP010000469.1:0-3467 GCA_038748855.1 Pseudomonadota bacterium | reverse complement strand
CTTGCCCAGACCGATCAACCCAAGGCCTAAGGTTGCAGCGGCCACGAACAGGATGAGCGCGGCGTAACGGTGATGCAGAGCTCCTTTGAGCAGCGGCACATAAAGCGTCTGTTTCACCCACTCGAGCCCCCCTTGCGCCGCGCCTTGAATGCGGGCCCAGCCCCGGGTAAGCCAAGTGCCCGGTTCGGCGTTAAGCCGAATGTGAGCCAAGTGTGCGGGCAGGATAAACTTGCTCTCGATAAGTGAGAACACAAGGGCAAAGATAACAATGCCTGAAAACCCGGCCAGCACCTTGCCAAGGGGATTGTCGAGCAGAAGCATGGGATAGAACGCCGCGATTGTGGTCAGCACCCCGAACACCGTGGCGACAGCCACCTTGTCCACGCCGGCCTGCGTTCCAGCAATAGGATCTGAGATGCTGCGTCTTTCTTCAAACACGCTCTCGCCCACGACCACCGCATCGTCCACCAGAATGCCCAGCGCGATGATCAGACCAAACGTGGTCACATCGTTGAGGGAGTAGTCGACCCATTTGGAGCCGGCGACCGCCAAAGCGCCCATCACGGCGATCGGGATGCCCATGGCGACCCAAACGGCAAGGCGCAGATTGAGAAACAACGAGAGCACCAAAAGCACAAGGAGCAGACCTTGGATGCCGTTTGCTCGCAAGAGCTTGAGCCGGTCTGAAATGTAATTCGAAGAATCACCCCAAATGGTTATCTCAACGCCTGCCGGCAGTTGCGGTTTAAATGCTTCAGCGACTTGATGGACGACCTTTGAGATGCGCAGCAGGTTTTCCTTTTGGCCTATGAGCACTTCCATGCCGGTGGTTGGGGCACCGTTGAAGCGGAACAGATAGTCCCCCTCTTTGAAGGTATCGCTGATCACCGCGATCTGGCCCAAACGGACAGAGGTCCCATCCTTGTTCTCGATGATGGGCATCCGGGCAAACTGGGTGACAAATTTCGCCTTGTCGTCTGTCTTCAGAGTTATGTTACCTCCGGCGGTTCTAAGCGTTCCGGCCTGGAAATGAAGGGAGCTGGCTTGGATCCGTTCCACCACATCCGCAACTGTGAGGTTGAAGCGCTGGAGCGTTTGCGGGTCGAATGCGATACGCATTTCCCGAGCGTGCAGGCCCCAAACGGTCAGTCGGGAGATTTCCGGCTCCGCCAGCAGTTCTTCTCGAAACCTCTCCGACAGGGCTTGGAGGGTTGCCGGATCGGTTTGCCCATGCAGATTGATGTATAGTGCGGGAAAGTCGAACCCTGCCGCCTCGATCATCGGCCGGCGGACGGAAGCGGGAAACTCGGTAATGGCGTCGATTCTGAGGCGGACCCTGTCCAGAACCTTCTTCAGTTCCTGACCGCCGGCCCGCCTCACCACCACAAGTGAAGTTTCAGCACTGGAATGAGAGGAGACGCTGCGCACACCCTCTAGCCCCTCAAGCGCCTGCTCAACTTTCCGGGTAACCAGTTCGTCAACCTGCTGGGTAGAAGCGCCCAGATATGTGGTTGAGATGTTTATGGTCTCCGGAGGCACTCTAGGGAAACCCTCAATCCGGATTGAGAAGATGGTGATTACTCCAAGAAACAGAATGAGCACCATGATGAGGTTTGCCGCGACCGGATTGCGGATAAACCAGGCGGTGAGAACGCGCATGGTTCAGCCCCCGCCTGTGCGTGCGTGAACGCGTTTTCCCGGCAGGAACGAGGCGAGCGGCGTCACCGCAATGCGCCAGCTGTCCTGGCCGGTTGGTGCAGCAATCACAGCGCGGTCTTGGCGTCGAAACAGGATTCTTGGCGTCATCCGTTGTAGCCGGTCCTCATCGTCCACATACCAGACGTGCCCTTCCTGGGTGAGGGCGGATGCAGGCACGTTCAACCCCGCCGCCACCGTAGTCCCAGGCAGCAGCACGCGCACAAAGTCGCCGGACAACACGTTTCTGGCCTCCTTGCCGCTGATGTGCAGGAACACCTTGTATTGTCGGGTGGTTTCGTCGAGAAAGCCGCCACCCTGGCGGATGCTGGCCCGGGCAATGATCTTGCCCTTGTGATCGGTCACTTTGGCACTGAGGCCAGAAATAGGTTTTTGAATAAGATCCCAGCTGGCTCGGCTCAGCTGCAAGTCCAGCTCATAGGTGGTGCTGTCCACCAGCTTTACCAAGCGGTCGCCAATACTGACGCTTTGTCCAGGGCTCACGAAGCGTTCTGTGACGAAGCCTGCAAACGGAGCAACCACTGTCGCATCGTTCAGTTGTCGCTCCGCCGTGATGAGGCGGGCGCGGGCTGAGACGACGGCGCTTTGGGCAATGTCTAGCTGCGGCAGTTTCAGGGCGAGCTCGTTGGGGGCCCGACGCCCCGAGCGTTGATAATCCTTACGCGCCACTATGTTGGCGTTTTTGGCTTGCCATAGGGCCAGATCCGCCTGCTTGAGAGCAAGCTCAGCCTCCGCCTTCTGGGCCATGTAGCGGCTGTTTTCGATGGTAAGGAGAGTATCGCCGGCCGCAACCAGCTCCCCAGCCAGCGCACTGTTCAGCACGCTTGTCACGCGGCCTGAAATCGCCGCCCTAAGCTCCGCCGACCAACGCGGTCGCACTTCTGCAAAGGCACTCACCTCAATCGTTTCACTACCAACCAAGACAGTCTCGGTCGAAACCAAGGGTGGGCGCGGCGGCGCCTTGCTCTTGGAGACATCTACGGTGTCCTCTGTAGAGCCCAGCAGGCCGACAACGGCCAACAAAATCAACACAGCAAGCACGATCCAAAGCCAGCGCATTCGGCGCGAGGGCGCATGATCCGTGGAGGCCTCAGTAGAGGTATTCATCTTGAAGTATCCCTTGACATGACCATGGCGCGCGGATGCAAAATTCGACCAGAAAACCGTTGTTGCGCAAAAGAACTAATTGAACGAACGATCGTTCATATTTATATAAGAACGAACGAACGTTCAAGATTTTGGGAGACTTTTTTATGGTGGACAGTACGACCCGCGAACAAAGCGCTAAAGCCCGTCGGGAGCTGCTTGTGGCCGCCGCGCTCCACTGCTTTGCAGAAAAAGGGTTCCATCAGACCAGCATGCGCGATTTGGCCGAGCGTGCGGGGATCAGTTTGGGGAACGTTTACAATCATTTTGGCAGCAAGACTGATTTGATTCGCGAGATCGCGCGTCTTGAAGCAGATGGCTTGAACTTCATTTATGAAGAGCTGAACAGGCTCGATGACCCGGCAAATACTCTGGATCGCTTCATCGTGCTTTATACCCAGATGTGTTCTGATCGCGGGCATGCACTTCTCAGTGCCGAAATCATCTCGGAAGGTTTGCGTACACCCGAGATCTGTGAGGATTTTCTTTGCAATAGGGAAGTCTTGATTGGTCGGTTGTCCAAAATCATTGGCGCATTGGAAAGAGCATCGCCTTCTGGGCATGTACTGGCTGAAACTGAATGCGCAGAATTCGTTCTAGATGTG
>JBCDIP010000468.1:0-3486 GCA_038748855.1 Pseudomonadota bacterium | reverse complement strand
CGCCCGCCTTGGCCTGGCCGGCCAAAACCTGCACGAGCCCGTGGCTTGGATTGATTTCCAGAATGGGCGCAGACTTTTGAACGCCTGGGGCCTGTTGACGTGACAGAAGCTTTTCCAAATTGCGGTCCAACCCACCGTCACCAGCGATCAGGCAGACAGGGCTGTCGGTTAAGCGCTTGGATTCCCGCACGTCCGAGACGCTGTCGCCCAGTGCGGTTTTCATTGCGGTGATCAGGGCACTGGTTGCCTCGTCGTCGGTCTTTTCGTCTTTCTTGTCTTTATCGTCCGTTTTTTCCGGCTCAATGGAATCCAGGTCAGCAGCACCCTGGGTGATTGAGCGGAAGGGTTTTCCTTCATAGCCCAGAGCGGTACTGGTCCAGAAGCTGTCGATGGGATCAGACAGGAGGAGCACTTCCACGCCGCGGGCGCGGAAGCCTTCCAGCTGCGGGCTGGCGCTGATGGCATCTGCCTCTTCACCGGTGATGTAATAGATTGCTGTCTGGTTTTCCTTCATGCCGGCCACATACTCAGCCAGGGTGCGCAGAGGTGCCTCCTCGGTGCTGGCTGTGCTGGCAAAGCGCGCAAGCTCGAAGAGCTCGTCACGGCGCTCCATGTCCTCGTAGATGCCCTCTTTGAGCACGGGCCCCACGGAGTTCCAGACGCCGGCATAGGCCGTTTCGTCCTTCTTGGCGAACTTCTTGAGCTCGTTCAGCACCCGTTTGGTCACCGCTTTGCGGATCTGCCCGACAATAGGGTTGTTTTGCAGCATCTCGCGGGAGATGTTGAGCGGCATATCTTCAGAATCGATCACCCCACGTACAAACCGCAGCCAAGGCGGCAGGATCTCTGCATCCTCGCTGATGAACACCTTGCGCACGTAGAGCTTCTGACGCCCGCGCCGTTCCGGGTCATAAAGGTCGTATGGCTTCTCGGCGGGGACGAAGAGCAGCACCTGATATTCATGGCGCCCTTCCGCGCGGTAGTGGATGGTCACGGCGGGATCGCCGAAGAGGCCGGAGACGTGGCCAAAAAACTCCCGGTACTGATCTTGGGTGATGTCCTTCTTCGCCCGGGTCCACAGGGCGCTGGCCTCGTTCACTTGGCGAGGCTCGCCGGGTTTGCCCTTCTCCACTTCGATCAGTTTGATGGGGATGGCCACATGATCGGAATAGTCGCGGACGATCTTCTCAATCCGGAAGCCTTCAAGAAACTCCTTGTCATCTTTCTTGATGTTCAAGGTGATGGCCGTGCCTCGGGCGGGGGCCGTGTCGTCCTCGGTGAGCGTGAACGATCCGGTGCCATCGGAGGTCCATAGCCATCCCGCCTTCTCGCCGGCTCGGCGCGAGCGCACTTCCACAGTGTCTGCCACCATGAAAGCGGAATAGAACCCCACGCCAAACTGGCCGATCAGGTTCACATCTCCCGATTTGTCCTTGCCAGCTGCAACGGCATCCATAAACGCCTTGGTGCCCGATCTGGCGATGGTGCCGAGATTGTCGATCAGCTCATCGCGGTTCATTCCGATACCATTGTCGGAAATAGTGAGCGTTTTTGCCTTCTTGTCTGCAGATATTGTGATCTCAAGATCCGTATCGCCGGTCAAAATCTTGGGTTTTGAGATTGCCTCATATCTCAATTTGTCACACGCATCAGCTGCGTTGGATATGAGCTCGCGTAAAAAGACATCTCTCTCCGAATAAACCGAATGCACCATGAGGTGCAGGAGTTTGGCCACCTCGGCCTGAAACTCATGCTTTTCTTCTGAGGATTTTTCCCGCGTTTCCGTTGACATTCTCGCGCCCTTTAGTCCTTGAATTTCGGAGAAAGTGAAGCTCACCCGGGGCTGATATTGTTCAGTATCCCCCGAGATTCAAGGGTTTTAGCCCTCAATTTCACGATTGAGCGCGTTGGCGTGAGTGATGAAAGAGGGGGAGAAGAAAAATGGCCCGGCTCGCTGTAAAGCCGTTGGGGGGCTGGGGGGCTGAGAATTCCAACGACTTTTCGAACCGGGCCTCTAGAGGCAACGATGAGAAGATGCCCCCGCATCGTGTTCGAAATTGGGCAAGAAAATGATTGTTTGTGGAAACTGTAATGATGAGACTGCTCTTATATTAGAGTGCACATTTGCCCATATGAGGTGAGAGAGGTGCTCCACGTGTGGCCTTGCCAAAGGCTTGCAGCTTGGTCATGATGGGCAGTCGGCCCGATTGTGGGGTGCCAGACTTGAGTGAGTTAAGTTTAAGAGGGAGGCGCATGAGCGATACCGAACCCATAGCAATGTTCGGGGCGAGCTTGAGCCCAAGTTCGTCCCGGAAGAGCCAAGGGCAGTCGTTCAACCAACAGAACGCAAATGGGCATGGGGCAAAGAATACCGCCCCAGTGCCAAAAACCACATTCAACCGTCAAGAGTTGAACTCCATCCTGTCGGTCTACGGCCGGCAAGTTGCTGCAGGCGAGTGGCGTGACTATGCCATCTACCATGGCAGCGACACCGCAATATTTTCAATCTTCCGAAGATCCAGCGAAATGCCGCTCTACACTGTAGAGAAACGGCCCGATCTGGCGCGCAAGCAGGGCATCTACAGTGTGGTTGCCGCGGGCGGGCGGATCATGCGCCGTGGACAGGATCTGAAGCAGGTCTTGCGGATTATTGACCGGAAACCTCGGCTCGTGGCCGTTTAGGCCTTATCGCCAGGAGGCAACAAAAAACCCCGGAACGGCCTTCGTTCCGGGGTTTTCTTGTTCTGATGTGTGCGTGGCGAAGCTTATTCGCTGCGCATAATCCCGAGAATGTTCAGGATGTGGATGAACATGGTGACGAAGCTGCCATAGAGCAGGAACGCGCCGAAAATCCCTTTCGAGCGTGCTGTGGCTTCGTCGTCGCCTGCGAAGTACATTTCTTTGATCGACTGGGTTTCCCAGGCGGTGATGCCGGCGAACAGCAGGACCACTGCGAAGGACGTGATCAGGCTGAACAGCGTGCTTTGCAGGAAGATGTTTACGACAATCGCCAGCAACAGGCCGATGGAGGCCATCACGAAGAATGTGCTGAACACTGACAGGTCACGCTTCGTCACATAGCCGTAGAGGCTGGTTGCGCCAAAGGTTACCGAGGTGATGCCCAGAGCTTGGACCACGATGCCGGGGTCTTTGCCCATGTAGAAGGCCACCATTGGTGAAATCAGGAGACCCCAAAGGCCGGCATACGTCCAATATGCGGCGTGGGCCAAAGCTTTGCTGCCCGAAAAGATCAGCTTATGGGCGAAAAAGCCCATGCCGAGGACGCCAGCAAACAGAACCCATTTCATTGGGCCCACGGCCACAACTTGCATTAGGGCCGGATTGTTTGCCATAAACAGGGTGATGATGGCGGTCACGGCAACCCCGAGAGCCATCAGATTGTAAACGCTCAGCATATAGGAGCGCAGACCGGCATCTATTTCCGCGCCGTCAGTGCGGGCTCCCGTCCGCACCTGAGCGTAGTTG
>JBCDIP010000467.1:0-3496 GCA_038748855.1 Pseudomonadota bacterium | reverse complement strand
GTTACACTCAAAATACCGATGATGGAGCTGATGATAGAAAGAGCCCAGTTCCAGCCGGTTCTTATCCTTCACCAAAAGCCCCTCATAGCCCGCATGGGTGGTCACCGCGCCAAGCCCGTTCCAGTACATGTGGAAGAACACATGGATGGGATGAGAGGCGATGACGAAATGGATCAGCACCGAGCTCAGATAGAGCAGATGCTCAATCGGGTGCATAGAGAGCCCCGACCACGGACCCACATTGGTGTTGCGGTGATGCAGCGCGTGGGCCAGCCGATAGAGCGGTGGCCAGTGCAGGAACCGGTGGATCCAATAAAAATGAAACGATGTCCAAATGGGGATGATCAGGAACCAACCCAGGAAGAGCGCCGGGCTGTCATTCCACGACAGGAAGGGCGCATAACCGTTCGCCATCGCCCACAGCACCAAGACCTCATAGCAGGTCCACTGGGTCACCCCGCTGGCCAGCGACCAGAACATATTGTCCTTCACCTGGCTGTTGAAGGTGAAGCTGCGCCCCTTTGCGGCCGTCTCGCGCGGATCGAACTTCAGCGCCCTGCCCTGCTTCTTGTAAGAGATGAGGTAGAGGTGCAAACCGCCGGCCACCGCGAACATCAAGACCATGTTGCGCAGCCAAACCTGAGCGACCCAGCCGAACGACAGCTCCTTGCACAGCTCAAGGGCCGGTTGGAAATAGAACCACACGACCACGGCCATAAGCGCAAAGATCGACTGCTCGGAGATCTTCAGCCAGGACTGCCCAAAATACCTGAGCACAGCCACAGGCCGCGGCGGCCAGTCAAACAGAGGCGAAACGCCAATTGGCAAATCGGGATGGAAGTTCCAGTCCGAACTCTCCGGCGTGGTGTGCCGGCTCACAACTTGCGGGGTCTCGGTTACAGACATGGCCACTGCCCTCGCGAACCAAATCAAGTGCCCGCAAGGTGGCGCGGAGCCTGTCAGAGGGTCAAGACGAATTCGACAGCACAAAGGTGACCAATTTTCACCGATCAGGCCTCTTTGGGCGCCACCAGCTTCATGGCCGCCAGAACGCAAAGAGCAAGAAAACCAGGGATCACCGCCAGCCATGTACCGCCGGCCGCAAGCCCGGCGGTGCCGGCCCACATGATGGAGGCAAAGGCCTCACCCAATGTGGCCGTGCGCGAGGAAATCTGGCGCCGGCGAAACAAAGTGCGCTTGGCCTGAACCCGGAACCACAGCTGGATGGCCGTGGCTGAGCCCGCCGCCAGGAGAATGCCCGCAGCAGCGACAACGGCCTGGTGCGCGGAAACAAAGGCCATGGCCAGAATGAACGGCGCCACCACGACAGCGATGATGGAGAGCACGGCCTCGACCTTGGCCCAGATGATGGCCCGCTCGCTTACCGGCGCTGTCGCCACAAGATCGGGGGCATCTTCCCCGGAAATGGCAAGCCAGGCGAGGCCGCCGGCAAGCTGGCCGGACGCCATCACCAAGACCGTGATGATGATCACCAGAACCCCTGAGCTCTCTCCGTAATAGAGCCACAACATCATGGCGGGCGGCAGCAGGTAGAGGATCTGCATGAGGGTTTGCGAGATCAACCACGGGTCGCGTTTCAGCAGAACCCATTCCTTCGCGCGCAAGGCCCGCCTGGGGCTCATGGCCCTGAATCCGGACACGTGGCGGGTTTCCTTTTGCTTGACCTCAGCGACCCCCGCCGCAGACACGGCGTGTTCCCCGAAGCTCGCAGAGCTCATGGCCACCACCAGGGCGAACAGCCCGAACGCGCCTACAGCAAGCCCGGCGAGCGCACCGAGATCACCCATGGCGGCCCGGGCCGGCAGCCACAGCCAGCTGGAGACCTCCGGGGCAAAGGCGATCACTTCCGGCGATTGCAAGAGGGTAAACCGGGACAGGCTGCCGTAATAGACAATGGCCACGGCCTGAATGCCGATGATAAAGCCCGCCCCCACTATGGCGGCCACGATCTGAGAAATCAGCCGGGTGCGTTTCGGTCCCACGGTGCGGAAGAGCGCAAGCACGCTGAGCACCGCCAGCGCCGAAGCGAAGGCGGCGAAGCTCGCCATAACCCCGTAAGCCGCAAGCCAGTGCCAGCCATCGCGCAGCACCAGCATATTGATGAAGGGCGCCGCAATGAGGCCGGAGAGCATCAGTGTTGAGAGCCCAATCGCGCCGGTGCGGATGGCAAAAAGCCGCCGCGACGACGCGGGCGACGACAAGATCAGATCCAGATCAGACCGCGCGTAGTAGGCCCGCGTCACCGATTCCATGGCTTGGGAGAGCATCAGCGTGAAGAACAACAGACCGCCACCGCTCAGAAGCACCAGATTGGCCTTGGTGAGGGCCACACCGCCCGCCGCCCAGGTGTCCACAATCGTGCCGGCAATCCAATGGGCCCCTGCCGCCATGGCTGCCAGAACGATGGCCAGGATCATCTCCTTGCCGCGCTTGCCGGCGGTCATCATGGACAGCCAGTCGCGCCAGACCAGGTTCAGCTCATGACGGGCAAACCAGGTGAGCGTGGTGGGCGCAGCCATCAGGCCGCCTCGGCGTGTTCGGCCACCAGATTGAGGAACACATCCTCAAGGCTTGAACCATCCTGGCCGGCCTTGGCCCGGAGCTCATCCAGGGTGCCTTCGGCAATCAGGCGGCCCTCGGCGATCACGCCGATGCGCTCAGCCATGCGTTCGGCCACTTCCAGAATATGTGTTGTCATAATAACGGTTACGCCACCGCGCACGCGGTTCAAGAGGACGTCTTTCACCAGGCGGGCCGAACCGGCATCCAGGCCGGTGAGCGGTTCGTCCAGAATGATCAGCTTGGGGTCGTGCACCAGGGCACCAGCCAGCGCCACCTTCTGGCGCATACCCTTGGAAAAACCGCCGCAGCGTTCGTGCGCATGGGGCGCCAGCTCCAGCCACTGCAGCAGTTCGCTCGCCCGGCTTTCCGCATCTCCAGCATCAATGTCCCAGAGCCCGGCCACGAATTCCAGATATTCGTAAGGCGTCAGCTTGTCATAGATCATAGGCTCATCGGAGACCCAGGCCATGATCTTCTTGGCCGCCACGGGATCGCGCTTCACATCGACGCCGAAGACCGAGATTGCCCCTTGATCGGGCATCAGAAGGCCGGAGACCATGCGTAATGTGGTTGTTTTACCGGCGCCGTTAGGGCCAAGAAGCGCGTAGAACTCACCGCCTTTGACCCTGAGATCAAGCCCGCGCACGGCCGGCCGGTCAAAGCTCTTCTCCAGGCCGGAAATCTCCAGCGCCCATTCCGCCTCAGCCATTGCCCCAACTCCCGATACTCAACACAACTTACAAGCGTCCAAGCCTACACGCCCCTGGTTGCCAGTTTGTGAACCTGGGCCATGCAATTCGAGCTGTTTTGGCGAAATGAGGGTGCTTAAACCGGCCGCCCCCGGCGCCGCCCGATGAGACTGCGGGCGGTGGCCTGGGATCGGGCCACCATCAGGCCGCTGACAATGATGATG
>JBCDIP010000466.1:0-3513 GCA_038748855.1 Pseudomonadota bacterium | reverse complement strand
TTGCGAGATCGCGATGACAGCAATGCCTGGTCTCACTGGTATGATGTGGCGGGGCTCGGCTACACAGAGCGGGCCGACACATTGGTGGTGCCCGACCCCAATGTGAGGGTCCAGGCGGTGATCGATGGTCAGGGGGTTGCGCTCAATGACAGTCTGGTGGACCAGGAGATTGAAGCTGGCAGACTGTTCCGTCTGTCGCCCCATGAGCTGGCTGACTATGGCTATCATCTGACTGTACCCGCAGGCGGGGCTGCAAATCCTGATGTGGAGACGTTCGCCCAGTGGCTCCGTCAGGCCGCTTGAGCACATAGCCGTTCGAAAGGTGTCATTATGAGAAAGCTTGCAATTTTGGAATTCATCACTTTGGACGGCGTGATGCAGGCGCCAAAGATGCCAGAAGAAGACCGATCCGGTGGATTTGAAAGCGGCGGGTGGGCCGATCCCTATTGGGATCAGGTGATGGCCCTGGTGGGCAAAGAGGCGATGGCAGAGCCGTATGACGTGCTGTTTGGCCGCAACACCTACGACATGTTCGCCGCCCACGCAGGTGATACCCATCCCATGAATGGCTTCACCAAGTATGTCGCCACCTCGCGGCCGGACTCGCTCTCCTGGATGAACTCCAAAGCCGTTACGGGCGATATCCCGGCGCAAGTGGCGCAGCTAAAGGAAGAGGATGGCCCTCTGCTGCAGGTTCATGGAAGCTGCGCTCTGGTGCAAGCGTTGCTCGCCCACGATCTGGTCGATGAACTGCGCTTGTGGACGTTCCCGGTGGTGGCGGGTGGAGGCAAGCGGTTGTTCGGGGGCGGGGCCGTGCCAGCGCGGTTTTCGCTTATCAAGTCCGACCGCACGGACAACGGAGTTGTCATGGGTTTGTACAAACGAGAGGCATCATGATGGTTCTTGCCATTGAGGACCCGTTTGGCTTATGCGGAGCACACCAATAAGGGCGCACAGTCAAAAGGGGCACACATGAGCCCGACGCAAGAAGAACCTCAGGGCGAACTGACAACCCGCACGCTGGCCATGCCAGCAGATGCCAACCCAAGTGGGGATATCTTTGGCGGATGGGTGTTGTCGCAGATGGATATTGCCGGAGGCATCGCTGCGGGCCAGCGCGCCAAGGGTCGGGTGGCCACTGTCGCCGTCAACGCCATGACCTTCATCCGGCCCGTCAATGTGGGGGACATCCTGTGCGTCTACGCCACCATTGAACGGATAGGACGCACCTCCATCTCGGTCAATCTGGAAGCATGGGCCCTGCGCGGCCGACTGGGGGAGCGGGTCAAAGTGACGGAAGGCACGTTCACCTTTGTCGCTCTCGACCAGGACGGCAATTCCAGACCGGTCGACTAGGGGCGACTGCCCTGTTTCTGAGTGTCACATCTTCGTTGGCCACGGGCGCTAACATCGCAAAAAAGGGTGAAGAGATATGGAAAGCAACGCACCTCCTGAAGAGCATGTAGAAGAGCTCGGCGCGCGCTATCAGGAACTCATTGGGGCCACCCAGGAGCTGGACCCGGTCCGCACTGCGGTGGCGCATCCGTGTGATACCACATCACTCATCGGGGCGCTGGAAGCGCAGGTGAAGGGGTTGATCGAACCCATTCTCGTTGGGCCTAAGGCGAAGATTGCTGCAGCTGCTGAGGAGGCGGGTCGTAGCCTTCAGGGCGTTGAGCTGGTGGAGGCCCCGCACAGCCATGCGGCTGCAGAGAAGTGCGTTGAACTGGTGCGGGAGGGCCGGGCTGAAGCTCTGATGAAGGGTAAGTTGCACACCGATGAGCTGATGGACGCGGTGGTGGACAGCGACCGGGGCTTGCGTACTGAACGCCGCATGAGCCATGTGTTTGCTCTCGATGTGCCGAACTATCACAAGGCGCTCTTCATCACTGATGCGGCGATCAACATATATCCAGATCTCGATGACAAGCTTGACATTGTTCAGAACGCTATTGATCTGGTGAGCGCGCTGGGGGTGGAGACGCCGAAAGTGGCGGTGCTTTCAGCCGTGGAGACCGTCTATCCGAAGATTGCCTCAACCGTCGATGCGGCCGCCTTGTGCAAGATGGCTGACCGGGGGCAGATCACCGGCGGGCTCCTGGATGGGCCCTTGGCGTTCGACAATGCTATCTCCAAGAAGGCAGCCAAGACCAAAGGGATCGTGTCCGATGTGGCCGGCGATGCAGACATTCTGGTGGCGCCCGATCTGGAAGCGGGCAATATGATCGCCAAGCAGCTCATTTATCTGGCCGATGCCCAGTCTGCCGGCATCGTTCTCGGCGCCCGGGTGCCCATCGTGCTCACAAGCCGGGCGGACGGTACTCCGTCCCGCCTTGCTTCGTGTGCGTTGGCGCAATTGTTCTCCCATCGCCAGCGCAAGGCACTGCCATGACGCGGGCGGTGCTCGTTCTTAACTCCGGCTCGTCCAGCATCAAGTTTGCGCTCTATCCGGAGGCGGCATCTGAGCTCAATGTTCTCCTGTCCGGCAAGATCGCCGGCGTGGGCCGGGCGCCCACGTTCAAGGCCGTTGATGCTGAAGGCCGCGTGCTAGAAGAAGATGGGCTTGGCCAGATCGAAGCGGATGCAAGCCATGGTGCGCTGACCTTGCGGCTGTTGGATTGGCTGGAAGGTCACAACTCAGGTGTTGAGGTGGTGGCCGCAGGCCATCGCGTGGTTCATGGCGGTCGCGACTTTGCCGAGCCGGTGCTGCTGACCCCCACCATCATGGAGCAACTGGAGAGCCTGGTGTCTTTGGCGCCTCTGCATCAGCCCCATAACCTCTCGGCCATTAAGGCGCTTGCGGAGCGTTATCCCGGCCTTGCCCAAGTAGCCTGCTTCGACACCAGTTTCCACCGCAGCCAACCGCGTGTGGCCGAGCTCTTTGCCTTGCCCCGGGCGCTGGCAGATGAAGGGGTGATCCGCTACGGATTTCACGGACTGTCCTACGACTACATCGCCAGTGTGATGGAGACCCACTTGGGCGATCGGGCCGATGGCCGGGTCATCGTTGCGCACCTTGGCAACGGGGCCAGCATGTGCGCGCTGAAGGGGCGCAAGAGCGTGGCCACCAGTATGGGGTTCACCGCGTTACATGGACTGATGATGGGCCGCAGATGCGGCACGCTGGATGCGGGCGTGGTGCTGCACCTGCTGCAAAACGGTGGCATGAGCATCGATGAGGTTCAACACATGCTCTACCGGGAATCGGGTCTCCTCGGCGTTTCAGGCGTCAGCAACAACATGCAGGTGTTGCTCGGGAGCGATGATGAGCGTGCCCGTGAAGCCATTGAACTTTACTGCTACCGTGCGGCCGGCGAAGTGGGCCGGTTGGCGGCGGCCGTGGGCGGCCTGGACGCCCTGATTTTCACAGCGGGCATTGGCGAGAATGCCGGTGAGGTGAGGCACCAGATCTGCCAGCGCCTCACCTGGATGGGCCTTGAGCTGGATTCAGGCCGCAATAATCGGAACGCCGTGCGCATCAGCGCAGATACATCGACGGTTGATGCCCTGGTG
>JBCDIP010000465.1:0-3518 GCA_038748855.1 Pseudomonadota bacterium | reverse complement strand
TGGCCGCCACGTTCCGGGTCGCAAGGCCCTCCGGCTTTGCCCGAGGAATCACCACATCCTTGATGAGATCGCCAATCGTATCGCCCGGCGTCTGCGCGCGCGCATGCTCCGGCGCACCCAGCACCGCGGCACCTAAGGCCAGAACGCTCAACACCGATCTCAGCGTCAGGGTCTTAAGCAATGTGCGATTGAACCTTCTTTACGTTTTGCGAAAGGCATCAAGGCTGACCACCTTGGCCTCTTCCTTGGCCTCGTCGCCCTCGCCGGTTTCAGCCTCGCCGGTTTCAGCCTCGCCGGTTTCAGCGTCGCCGGTTTCAGCCTTGGCGTCCGCTGCCTTCTCAGCGGGAGCCTCGTTCTCGGCCTCCGGCTTGGTGTCCTCGTTGTCGGGCCCTTGGGCTTCCTTGGCCACGATCGCCATTTTGGGTCCCGAGGCACCGTCGGTCTCTTCCTCCTTGGAGGTGTCGTTCTGATTGGCCTCTTCCATCTCGAACTGCAGGCCAAACTGCACGTGCGGATCGAAGAACCCGCGGATGGCAGCAAAGGGCACTTCCAGCTTTTCAGGGATGTTGTCGAAGGAGAGCTCCACATTGAAGCCATCGTCGCGCACTTCCAGGCCCCAGAACTGGTGCTGAAGGACAACGGTCATTTCTTCAGGGTATTTGCGTTTCAGGCGGTCCGACAGTTTCGAGCCCGGATGCGTGGTGTCGAAGGCAATGTAGAAATGGTGCTCGCCTGGCAATCCGTCCACGCGGACGCGTTCCAACGCTGCCCGTACGACGCCTCTGAGCGCCTGCTGGGCCAGCAGATCATACCGCATTTGATCTTCTGGCATTACCGTCGATTCCTCTGCTTGGTTGAGGAATTAAAATCTAGGCTACGAAAGTAACCGAAACGTTACGCTAGTGTACCATTTCTCCACGCTGCGCAATCTGCATGGCGGGAAAATGGCGGGCTTCTGTTGCCAGGTGCCCGCCGGACCCCGCCTGAGCCTGCTACGGATCAGGGCTTAAATCGAAACAGTCGCACTGCTTACGCAGCGAGACGTGCCTCAGCATAGTTGTCGTTTGCAACTATTAGAATGGCCCGATACGGCGGTACCATGCCGAGCGAAAACTTGCCCTTTACACCCTCGTCGAGCCTGTTTCACCCCCATCAGAAACCGTTTTTGGCCGGTTTATCAGGGATTTGGTGCCACCCATCTGTTGTTCGGCTTCGAACAGCTTGTGGTGGAGGTGCCGGGTACTGCCCCCGGGTCCGAATGGTTTATTACGACAGCCATTTATCGCCATAGCCGGTCCGAAAACCGGCACCCCTAATATAGGCGCAAAAAGTTGACAAAAAAAGGGGCTCTGCGCTCAGCCAAGCGTGATGGTGCCCTTAAGGAAGGTCACGGCCTGGCCTTCAAGGCGCACCCGGCCCTCCAGAAGGGTTGCGGAGAGGCTTCCGCCGCGGGGAGACACTTGCCGGGCCTTAAAGGAGGATTTGCCCAATCGCTCCGCCCAATAGGGCACCAGGGTGGCGTGAGTAGAGCCGGTCACCGGATCTTCCGGAATACCGGCGCGCGGGGCGAAATAGCGCGAAACGAAGTCGGCCTCTTCTCCCTCAGCCGTGATGCAGAGGTCTATATCGTAGATCTCAGCCAGGGCAGCAAGGTTGGGGATGAAGGCCCTCACCTCAGCCTCAGAGCCAAGCTCAACGAACATGTTCTCAAAGTTCTTGAACACCGCCCTCACCCCGCCGGGGAAGAGCTCAGCCACCCAGGCCGGTTCCGGCGAGAGGACTTCCGGCGCAAAGGCCGGCAGATCCAGGCCATAGGCTCCCGTCTCGGGGGTCACAATGAGCTCCCCCACCTGGGTTTGAAAGCAGAACGGCCCTTTGCGCCCCAGCTCTTGCGCCAGCACATGGGCCGTGGCAAGCGTGGCGTGCCCGCAAAAGGCCGCCTCATGGGTGGGGGTGAACCAGCGCAGATGATAGCCGCTCTCCGTCGCCACCGCGTAGGCCGTTTCAGACAGATTGTTCTCTTCGGCAATCGCCTTCATCAGGGGTTCATCCAGCGCCTCGTCCAGCACCAGAACAGCGGCCGGGTTTCCGGCAAACGGCTGATCGGTGAAGGCATCCACCTGGTACATGGTGAGCGTTTTGGCCATGGCACCTAGCTTTGCCCTTAGATGGAGCGCCGATCAACGGCAAAAAATCGCCCCAATCTTCCGCAACTCTAAATGCTTAACCGGTCGTTTACCGGTTGGGCGACAGAGTATGGGGACTGGGTTGAGGAGGTCAGTATGGATTGGCTTAAGCAATACGGTCCCGCCTGCTGTGGACTGTTCGTGAGTGCCTGGCTCGCTGCGTACGCGGGCTTCAACATGGGCGCGAACGCAAAATTGGAAGCAGATGGTCATCAGGCTCAGATTATCACCGGCAGTGCGGTGCAGACCGCATCCTTCGGCCGGCCGCACTCTGATTAGAGCTTTCCGGCAAGACGGCGTTTAAAGGCGTGCTCAGGCTCCTGGGCCGTGCACCGTTGCCTTGGGCGTTGCCTGCCAGGAATGGCCGGAGGCAAGAATGCACGTCTTGCCTTGGGTGGTGGTGACCACAATGGTCCAGGTGCCTTCCTTAGAGGCATAGACCTCCAGGGCGCCTGTGCCCGTGCCGGTGATGCCAACGCCTTTGCGGCTTTCCTGATATTTGCTGCTTAACCCCTCGATCAGCTTTGCCCGCTGGGCACAGAAGGGGCCGCTGGCGGCTGCCGGCGTTGCAGCGAAGATCCCGGCGAACAGAACAATGCACCCCACTGTCCAGAGCATGCTGTTGGTTGTGCGTGCGGCCATGGGCGATCTCCTCTGTCTCAAAAGCCCTCTTGGCGGGCCCGCAACGGGAGATCGAAACACATCCATTGCCCGTTGCTTGGACCACCGGGCTAGGATGTCAGTGTGGCACAGAGGCTGAAAGATCCGGTGAAGATGGCGGGTTAAATTGGCTGGGTGTTGTTAACCCGTGCGGCGCGGGGTGCCCTCGCGTCCGCAAGGCGCGCACTACGCCACCGTCTCCTCCATCAGCATATCCACCACCGCCTGCAGCGCCTCGTGGCTCTCTGCGCCCTTGGCGATGGCATCCGCATAGACCCGGCGCTGGCGGTCCGCGCTTGTGCCCTCTTTGACGATCTGGCGGATATGCTCCACCTCCGCCACACAGTTCATCGCCTCAGCATCCTCGCGCACCAGTTCGATAATCTCCTCAGCCAGATCCGCATAGGGCACCACCGCCCCGAGGCCAAAGTCGATCAGCCCCTCCTCCATGCCGTAGCGCTGAGCACGCCAGCGGTTTTCATCGATCAGGAAATTGGGATATTGCCGCCAGCGCTGATTGTTGCGCCTGAGCCGGTAGAGCATGCGGGCGATGCACACATAAAGCGCTGCAATCGCAAGGGTGTCGTTCAGCCGGGTGGGCACATCGCAGATGCGCATCTCCAGGGTGGGGAAGCGGGAAGATGGGCGCAGGTCCCACCAGATCTTCGAGGT
>JBCDIP010000464.1:0-3524 GCA_038748855.1 Pseudomonadota bacterium | reverse complement strand
TCGGCGGGGAACAGAAGAGTGAGATCAACATCTCCTTACCTGAAGGGTTCTGGTCGCGGGTGTTTACCGAGCCGGCCACGGCCATGGGTCAGTTCTGGGACATTGTCGGGCCTGTTTTTATCCCGATGCTGGTAGGTGGAATTCCGCTTGGCCTGATGTTCGCAATTGTTGCATACTTCCCGGTGAAAACGGCAGTTGAGACGTTCCAGGAGCGCCGTCGGGACCGGTTGGTTTCAAAATCGAAAGGTGCCTCCCAAGACGCTCCAATCGGGAGTTAATCCAATGGCAGGACACGAATCCAAGCACTTTCTCAGACTTGGCGTAAACATCGACCATGTGGCCACAATCCGCAATGCGCGCGGTGGATGGCACCCTGACCCCGTCCGCGCGGCCATTATGGCTGCCGACGGTGGGGCCGACGGCATCACTGCGCATTTGCGCGAGGATCGTCGCCACATCAGCGATATCGATATTGCGCGCCTGCGCCAGGAAATCTCCTTGCCGCTCAACTTTGAGATGGCCGCCACTGATGAGATGTTGGACATCGCATTAACCCATAAGCCTAATGCAGCCTGTATCGTGCCGGAAAAGCGCGAAGAGGTGACCACCGAAGGCGGGCTGGATGTGCATTCGGGCCACAATCATCTGAAGCGCTATGTGCATGAGCTCAAGGAAGCCGGGATTCGCGTTTCCTTGTTCGTTGACGCCGACGAGCGCCAACTGGACGCAGCAGCACGGCTTGGGGCCGATATCGTTGAAATCCACGCCGGCGCTTATTGCGAAGCTCATGAGCAAAGCAACCCAGAGCTGAGAGCAAAAGAGCTCGAGCGGATCAAAACGGCGAGCGCCTATGGCCATAGTCTTGGGCTGGAAATGCACGCAGGACACGGTCTAACCTTCGATACGGTTAAAGATGTTGCCGTTCTGCCAGAGCTTCGCGAGCTCAATATCGGGCATTTCCTCGTAGGAGAGGCCATTTTCTTAGGTCTGGTTCCCGCCATTCAAAAAATGCGGGCGCTCATGAACGAGGCTCGGGCTGCAGCCGGCTTGGCCGCATGATATTGGGCTTGGGGAGCGACCTGATCGACATCAGGCGCATTGAGAAGACCCTCGACCGGTTCGGTGAGCGCTTCATAAACCGCGTTTTCACCGAGATTGAACAGAAGAAATCAGATCGCCGGGCGGCCCGTGCAGCCTCGTACGCGAAGCGATTTGCTGCCAAAGAGGCTTGCTCCAAGGCCTTGGGCACAGGCTTTCGGAAAGGCGTGTTCTGGCGAGATATGGGGGTTGTGAATGAACCTTCCGGCCGCCCCACAATGCACCTGACGGGCGGTGCTGGCGAACATCTGGCCAAAATGGTGCCTCCTGGCCATAATCCGAAGGTGCACATTACCATCACCGACGATTTCCCTTGGGCTCAAGCCTTTGTCATCATTGAAGCCGTTCCCGCAAGCGCAACTGCCTCGGAGTAACGTCAATCCTTCTGCGGGCGTGGCGTAAATTTGCCACAAAGAACACCTTCAAGTTCGTTGCGCTTCACCCAAGGGCGGTCTATAGCTTCGCTCCGGCTCCAGGCTTTGAACGGTCTGGCCCATTACGGAATGCTTGAGGAAACGGCGGAAATGAGCTCAAAGGCGGACGAGGCCAAGAAGTCGTCGGAAGGCGGCGCATGGGAGATCATCCGTGTCGTGATCCAGGCGCTGCTTATCGCGTTTGTCGTGCGCACCTTTCTCTACCAGCCTTTCAACATTCCCTCCGGCTCAATGATCCCGACATTGCTGATCGGGGATTACCTGTTCGTGTCCAAGCTCAGCTATGGCTACAGCCAATACACGTTTAGCTTCTCCATCGGCTCGGGCGAGTCCAGGTTGTTCAGGTTCAAACCTTTTCCCTTTTCGGGCCGGATCTTTGCCTCTAACCCCGAGCGCGGCGACGTGGCGGTGTTCAAGCTGCCGTCCGACAATGAAACGGACTATATCAAGCGCGTGATTGGTCTGCCGGGCGACAAAATCCAGATGATCAACGGGGTCGTTCACATTAACGGTGTTGCGGCTAAGCAAGAGAAGGTTGGCTCGTTTCTGGACACGACCTCGGGGGGCTTGCCCGCTCAGGTTACGGTACTGAACGAAACATTGCCGAACGGGTTAGTCCATCGGATCTACGATCAAGGCCCCACCTACTTTGACAACACCCGGGTGTTTGAGGTTCCGGCTGATCACTATTTCATGATGGGTGACAACCGGGATAACTCCACGGATAGCCGATTTGCGGCCGTTGGGTATGTTCCGTTTGAGAATTTCGTCGGCCGGGCTGATCTGCTGTTCTATTCACAAGAGCCCGGGGCTGCATTCTGGCAGTTTTGGCGCTGGCCCACTTCGGTGCGCTGGGGCCGATTGTTCAACGTCGTGGATTGATCCTCGTGCCTGCCAAGAACACTGATGGTCTCATCCAGAAGATGGGCCATGCCTTTTCCGATATCGCCAATCTTGAACAAGCGCTGACCCACCCAAGCGCCCGCACAAACAAGTTCCGCAAAGGCGGCAAGCGGGTTCATGAGAATGAACGGCTGGAGTTTTTGGGTGATCGCGTTTTGGGGTTGGTGATTGCTGAATGGCTGATGGAGCGGTTTCCCGATGCCAATGAGGGTGAGTTGGCGCAAAAGCTCAATGCACTTGTGCGCAAGGAAACATGCGCGGAAATCGCACGTGAAATGCAACTTGAGGCCTATATTCGCGTTGGCAAAACCGAGCGGAGCGGCGGCGTTCACAAGCGCACGGCCGTTCTGGGTGATGCTATGGAATCCCTGATTGCAGCAATCTACCTGGATAGCGGCTATGAAGGTGCCAAGCGCGTGGTTCGGCGCATGTGGAAGGCCAACATGGAGACGGTAGGCGACGTACTGCGCGATCCGAAGACGGTGTTGCAAGAATGGGCACAAGGCCGCGGGTTGGCCGCACCCACCTACCGGGTCATTTCTCAATCAGGACCAGACCATAACCCGAAGTTCGAAATCGGCGTTGAAGTGGAAGGACTTGAGGGCGAGACAGGCCGCGGCGGCACCAAACGGGGCGCTGAGCAAGACGCGGCCAACAAGCTGCTGCGCAGCCAGTCCATCAAGCGTTGACCCATGACGACAGCCGATACAGAAAAGCCTCAGACCCGGTGCGGGTTCGTGGCTCTGATTGGCGCTCCAAACGCCGGCAAATCCACGCTGGTCAACCAATTGGTTGGTCAAAAGGTGGCCATCGTCACCCACAAGGTTCAAACCACCCGCGCACGCCTGCGCGGCATTGCGCTGGAAAACAGCAGTCAAATTGTGCTGGTTGACACGCCAGGAATATTCGAGCCCGCGCGTCTGTTGGACCGGGCCATGGTGGCTGCCGCTTGGGAAGGGGCAGGCGATGCTGACCAGGTGGTCCTCGTTGTAGATGCGCGTCAAGGCCTGAACGAAGACAATGAACGGATCATCAAGGGGCTCACAGAGAACGGGCGTGACGCACTCCTGGTGCTCAACAAGATCGATC
>JBCDIP010000463.1:0-3526 GCA_038748855.1 Pseudomonadota bacterium | reverse complement strand
CGTGATCCCGCCCACCGATCCTGGCATCGGGGTGGAGCTCAACGAAGAAGTGGCTGAAGCCCACCCTTATGACGGTACTCAATTACATCTTGAAATGGGACCAGATCCCGTTCGCTAGGAGACTAAAGCCCATGAAAGTTGGATTTATCGGCCTCGGCAATGTAGGGGGCAAGCTGGCCGGGAGCGTGTTGCGCAACGGTCTTGACCTCACTGTCCGCGATCTCGACAAGGACGCCGCCCAGAAGTTTCTGGACGGCGGGGCCCATTGGGCAGACAGCCCTAAGGAAATGGCGGAAGCCTGCGATCTAATCATCACCTGCCTGCCCTCCCCGGCGGCCAGCGCCGCGGTGATGGAGGCTGAAGACGGCATTTTGGCGGGCCTCTCGGAAGGCAAGATCTGGGCGGAGATGAGCACCACCGATGAAGCGGAGGTCAAGCGCCTCGGCGCTCTTGTAAAGGCCAAGGGCGCAGAACCCGTGGACTGCCCTGTCTCCGGCGGCTGCCATCGGGCGGCAACCGGCAACATCGCGATCTTCGCGGGCTGCGAGCGCGCAACGTTTGACCGCATGCTGCCGGTTCTCACGACCATGGGCCGGCGCATCTTGCACACTGGTGAGCTTGGCTCGGCCTCCATCCTCAAAGTGGTCACCAACTATCTGGCCACGGCAAACCTGGTCACGTGCTGCGAAGCACTCATGGTGTCCAAGCAGGCGGGGATGGATTTGAACGTGGCATTCGAAGCGCTCCGCATTTCCTCCGGAAACTCGTTTGTCCATGAAACAGAGAGCCAAGTGATCCTGAACGGCAGCCGCGACATCAACTTCACGATGGACCTGGTCCGCAAGGACATCGGCCTCTTCCAGGCCGTGGCCGACAGGGCCAATGTGCCTCTGGAGATCTCGCCTTTGCTGATAGACATTTTTGATGACGGCATCGCCCGTTATGGCGAGCGGGAACTCTCACCCAACATTGTAAAACGGCTGGAGGAAGCGGTCGGTGAGGACCTGCTGGCCCCCGGCTTCCCGGCCGAGATCGTTGATGATGAACCCGAAGAGCCCGGCTACGAGATCAAGGTTCAGCGGGCCTAATTGCCGGTGTCAGCTTGTTGATATCTTAAACATATCGGTAAATGTTCACGTTTTGATCTTTACCTGACGGCGAATCGGACTATGCTGGGCGGTTATGGATATGTCCCAGCCTCTGATCACGATTGGCCATATGGTCATCACTGTCGGCGAAGCTCTGCTGCTTGGCGCGGCGGCGTTTGGGCTTCTGCTGGTCACCATTGTGGTCCTGCTGATGCGCGCGGCAGGCAACCGTCAGGTCAGCGAAGTTGACGCCAAGCGGCGCGAGGCCGAATTGCAAACTCAGTTGGCTGAGATGACCGGCCGGCTGCACACTTTCATGCAGGCCACCGCAAACCGGGATGCCCACCTGGCGCAAAATCTTAACGAACGCCTGGACGGAGTGACCTTCAAGCTCGGCCAAAACCTGCACGAAAACAACGAGCGCACCGGCGAGCACCTGCGCATCCTGCATGAGCGTTTGGCGGTCATCGACACAGCCCAGAGAAACCTCACCGAACTCTCCACCCAGATGGTGGGCCTGCAGGACATCCTTGCCAACAAGCAAACCCGCGGCGCCTTTGGCCAGGCGCAGATGGAGGCGGTGATCGCCGATCGGCTGCCGGCAAGCGCCTATGCCTTCCAGCCGACGCTCTCAAACGGCTCACGGCCTGATTGTATTGTCAAAATGCCCGACGGCGGCCTCGACATCGTGATCGACGCAAAGTTCCCACTGGAGGCGTTCACCTCTTTCCGCGAGGCAAAGGACTCTCAAGAGACCAAGCTCGCCAGCCAGCAGCTGCGCGGCGACATGGGCAAGCATATCAAGGACATTTCGGAGAAGTATCTGATCCCTGGTGAAACCCAGGAAACCGCTCTGATGTTCGTTCCATCGGAATCCATCTACGCCGATTTGCACGAGCAGTTCGACGATGTGGTTCAGAAGGCCTATCGCGCCAGGGTCATGATTGTCTCTCCCACCATGCTCATGCTGGCCGTGCAGACCCTGCAAACCCTTTTCCGCGACAGCCAGATGCGCGAGCAAGCAGGTCTCATCCAGCAAGAGGTCGGGCGCATGATGGATGACGTGCACCGCTTGCGCGACCGTGTGTTGGCTCTGCAAAAGCACTTTGGCATGGCCAACAAGGATATCGATATGATCCTGACCTCATCTGACAAGGTGACCAAACGCGCTCTGAAGATCGGGCAGGTCGAGCTAGAGGATGCAAGCTCGGAAGAGGACCCCCAGCCGGCGGCCGCGGCTGAGCCGGCGCCAAAGCTGGTCTCCGGCGGCCTTGGCTAAGAGCTGACGGCGTCCATGTCTCGCAGCACCCGCTCAATCTTGTTCAGAACCAGATAGAGATCTCGGCTCGATGAGAGGCTGCCTGGCACAATCAGGCGTTCATAAGACAGCCAAACCCGCTCACGACCCATTTCGACGGACCGGGACCTCACATATTCGATAACTGGCTGGCGGGTGCGGCGCACTTGCAGGTAGCCATGACTGTCAAGAACCAGATCGTTGACGATTCTGCCCCCGAAAAGGCGCGCAAAATCGCTTTCGGGCCCAACGCAGAGAATCGGCGGAGGCCAGTCGCGCCCATTATCTGCGCAAATCTGGAGTGCCGGGAAAAGCGCATTCAGCGCCTTGTCGTGGCGCTGGATGCGCCCGGCACTTGCCTCCCACCACTCAAGGCCGGAGATCAACAGCTTTGAGCGGACTTGATGCGGCTGCAGACTGTGAACTTGGACGGGAGAGCGTTTAAGCATTTTTGTAGGCCCGAGAGCTAAACCGCTTGAATCTCTGACTTGTCTTGCACATATCCTGCAGTGCTCCCTGGCCCGCATGCTTCAATCAACAGCGGGGAGTATTGCAGAGCTACTGACCGGAGATCACTCGCCAAGAACCCATACACAAGAGTGAATGCAGCGAGCGGGATATCATTTAGGCACAATTTGAGAAAATCGATTAACCATAAGCCCTTAATGGCAGGCCTTAGGATTTTTTTAAGCTGGCGCTCTTGACATAAATGGGCTTTATCCCTACATCCCCGGCTGCTGTTAGCACTCACTAAACGAGAGTGCTAATACGGAGATCGACGCGGACGGGGCGCTTGGGGCGCAACACCCGCAAAGACCTGAAAACCTTAAGAGAAAACAGACTAACACTTCGAGGAGTAATCGAGAGATGAAGTTTCGTCCTCTCCATGATCGTGTGTTGGTTCGCCGTGTTGAAGAAGACACAAAAACGGCGGGCGGCATCATCATCCCAGACACTGCGCAAGAAAAGCCTATGGAAGGCGAAATCATTTCCGCTGGCGCTGGCGCCAAAGCTGAAGACGGCTCGGTAACCCCGCTCGACGTCAAAGCTGGTGACCGTGTCCTGTTCGGCAAATGGTCCGGCACGGAAGTCAAGATCAACGGCGACGATCTGTTGATCATGAAAGAATCCGACATCATGG
>JBCDIP010000462.1:0-3530 GCA_038748855.1 Pseudomonadota bacterium | reverse complement strand
GTGAACAGAAAAGCCGGGCGGCGCTGGCGCTTGATGAAGATGGCACGTTTTTAGGTTTGCGGGTGGAGACCGATGCCAACATCGGCGCTTACGTCTCTGCATTCTCCACCTATGTGCCCACCTCCGGCACAAGTGCGCTGACGGGGCTCTACCATATTCCTGCCGTATACACCCGTGTGCGCTGTCTCTTCACCAACACGGTGCCGCTGGACGCCTATCGGGGGGCGGGCAAGCCTGAGGCGAATTTCATCTCCGAACGGCTAGTAGACGAAGCGGCCCGCCAGCTTGGGATTTCTCCTTTGGAGCTGAGGCGGCGGAACCTGATTGCACCCTCAGAGTTGCCGCACACCACCGCTTTGGGGTTCACGATCGACAGCGGACGCTTTGAGGACAGTCTGCTGATGGCCGCTGAGGAAGCGAAGATCTCAAGCCTGGCACGGCGGAAGAAGACCGCTAAAGCGGCCGGCAAACGGCGGGGCCTCGGCATGAGCGGGTATTTTGAGAACACCGCGGGAGCGGAGGAGGAATCGGCGCGCCTGCGACTGAATTCCGAAGGTCAGTTTCAGCTTCATATCGGAACGCTCTCCAACGGACAGGGTCATGAGACGACGTTTGCGCAGATCGTGGCACAGGTGTTCGGTGCCGCGCCCGCGGATGTGCGGCTGATCCAAGGGGACACGGAAACCCATTCCCGAGGGTTTGGGACCATCGGCTCGCGCTCCTTGGTGTTGGGCGGGGCGGCAGCCTCGTCGGCAGCGGGTAGGGTGTTGCTCAAGGCCAAGCGCTTGGCGGGTCATCTGATGGAGGCCTCAGAGGCTGATCTGGAGTTTGAGAAGGGCCACTTTGTTGTGCGCGGGACGGATCTCTCCTTGAGCCTTCGGGAAGTGGCCGCAGCCGCCCATGATCCGGCTCAGCTGCCGGAGGGCATGGAGCCTGGATTGGAGGCAGAAGGGGTGGGCTTGCCGGTGCCCTCCACTTATCCCAACGGGTTTCATATTTGCGAGGTTGAGGTGGATCCGGACACTGGTGAAGTGGAGATCGTGCGCTATACCACGGTGACCGATGTGGGCAATGTCATCAATCCGATGATCGTGATCGGCCAGGTGCAAGGGGGCACAGCTCAAGGCATTGGCCAGGCTCTGCTTGAGGGATGCGTCTATGACACCCAAGGTCAGCTCATCTCCGGGTCTTTGATGGACTATGCCCTGCCGCGCGCCGATGATCTGCCGGACTTTTCGTGCCTCTTCAACAATGTGCCGTGCCCGACCAACCCGCTTGGCGTTAAAGGGTGTGGGGAGGCGGGGGCCGTGCCGGCCCCTGCGGCGGTGATCAACGCTATTGTGGATGCGCTGGCAGAAGACGGAGTGCGCCATGTGGCGATGCCCGCGTCTCCCTTAAAGGTATGGCAGGCGCTTCAGGCGGCAAGGGCGGTCTAGCCACGCAGAGCTGCCAGCTGGTCACGGTATCCGCTGGGATCTATCGTCACATCCACCACGCTCGGGCCGTCCGTTGCGATCGCCTCGCGCAATACGCTGTCCAAATCATCGTGCAGGCCCACGGAAAAACCCGCGCAGCCAAGGCCCTCTGCGGTGCGGGCGAAGTCTGTTGCGCCATAGCGGACGCCGTTGGTGGCCATTTGCAGGTTTTGCTGCTTCAAGTCGATCAGCGAAAGGGCCGCGTCGTTGAGGACGACCACGGTTATGTTGGCACCAAGCTCTGCGGCTGTGGCCAGTTCAGCCAGGGCCATCAACATGCCGCCATCTCCCGTAACGGCGATCACGGGACGTTTGGGGTCGTGCAGAGCTGAGGCAATGGCGGCCGGGACCGCATAGCCCATGGTGGAGAGCCCGTTGGATTTGAGCACGCCATTGACCTCAGAAGCGCTCCAGAGGGCCATGGCGGAGACCATATGGGCGCCCGCATCCACGGTGAGGCGTGTGGCCGGGGGCGCCATTTTCTGGAGCTGCACCATGACGCTCTCAGCCGTGTGCCCATGGCCGGAAAGACGTAACGCCTCCAGGTAGTGGGCCTTGAAGTTTGAGATATCCTCAAGTGTCCAGCCGCTTGGGGCTGAGGGGAGCGGGATGGCGTCAATAAGGTGGTCGAGCTCTCCGACAATGCTGAGCGCCGGGACAAAGGGAAGGTCTGCGCCGGCCGCCGCGCGAAGCTCCAGAACAGACGCGGGGTATGGCCAGGCTCCCGGGATCATCTCCACGGGATCAAAGCCGATACACAAGATCAGGTCCGCCTCATGCAAAACGCGACCTTCGAGCGTTGCGCCGGTAAAATGACCAACCATTAGGGCGTGATCGTCAGGCACGACGCCTTTGGCTCTATAAGTGGTGAAGACTGGGCAGTGGAGGCGGTCTGCCAGCTTGGACAAAGCGGACGCGCATTCGGGGGTTCGGGTTTCTAAACCGGCAATGATGACCGGTTTCTTGGCATCCATAATCAGGTTGGTCCAACCCTCATCCGGCGCAGGCGTATCGACCACAGACTTCAGATCAGAGGGCCCGTCGGCACAACGGGTCTTTGCATCTGTTGCTGTGAGGTCAAACTGGACCGGGCCCCGGGGGTGGGCATTTGCGGCCGCAAGCCCCTCTGCAAAGATCACGCTGCCGGTCGCGGGCGTGAGCCGGCCCTGGAGCTTGCTGATCGGGCTATAGAGCGTGTTCTGTTCGAAGGCCTGATGCAATGATGCGGCCGGTCCGTCGCAGAACAGAATAACAGGTGCGCGTTCAAGATGGGCATAGGCGATGCCGTTCACCGCGCTCGCAGCGCCTGGGCCCACACCGGTCAACAGCGCGCCTGGTGCACCGGAGAGCTCGCCGGTCACCGCTGCCATGATGGCCGCGCCGGTTTCCGTTTTGGCAAGCACGAAGGGAATGCCGGCCTCTTCGGCAGCTTCGATCAGTTGCAGGCTGGAGCCGCCGCCGGGCACCCCGAACAGGCGTTCAACGTCGGCTTTTGCCATTTGCCAGGCGATCTCTTGGGCTAAGGTGCGTGCCATTATCTGCTTCTATCTTCCCCTGATCCGCGGGTCGAGCGCATCTCTCAGCCCATCGCCCATATAGTTCACACTCAAGACCGTGAGCGAAATGGCAAGACCCGGCCATAGCACCCGTTCGGGATATTGCTGCAGGTAATCTGTGGAGTCGAACAGCAAGCGCCCCCAGGTGGGAAAATCTGAGGGAAAGCCAAGCCCCAAAAACGAGAGCGCGCTCTCCGTGATGATGGCGTTGGCGACGCCCAAGGTGGCCGACACCATAATCGGTGAGAGCACGTTTGGCAGCACATGCCGGGTGATCATGCGCCGCGCCGGAGTGCCGATGGACTGGGACGCCAGCACGAACTCGCGTTCTTTCAAGGCCAGAACGTCGCCGCGCACAATCCGGGCCGTTTGCATCCACGAGGTGATCCCGATGATGAACACAATGAGGATGAAGATCCCTGTTTCTGGACCAAATGCGCCCCGCAGGCTATCGCGGAACAACATGATGACCACGAGCAGCAAGGGCAGCAAAGGCAGT